>JAJPZF010000072.1 GCA_021204545.1 Prevotellaceae bacterium | reverse complement strand
CTGTCATATTTCTACCCCTGACCTTTGGCGAGGCACGGGGTGGCATAGACCGAGGCTTTTTGTCATCAGAAGAGATTCAGCAGGATAGCCAGCTTGCTTGTGAGGGCTATCGTCTTGCTTGCGGGGCGCAACTCACGAGAGAACAAGAGCGACAACTTCTTGGACAAGGATATGCGATAGCCCACGATCGCCACTGTAAGCCCCCTGTTCTCTGGCAACATTAGGGAGGAATAGCCCTTTAGCAACTCTTGCGCCGTGCGCCATCGGATATGCTCATGGCGGCGCAAACGCCGCAAACGCTCCCCCCATTGACTTGAGGCAGAGGCCGTTTGTCCTATCACATTGCCCGAGTGCTGGCGATAACGGATATGCGGCACAGCGTCGAACACGACCTTCGCACCCACAGCCTGGGCAATATCGTAGATCCACACATCGTGCATACGCAAGTATTCGGGGGTGTACCGGGTTACTATGTCCCTCAGAGCCTTGTTGAACACCATCGTGCAACCGCCCACGAACTGATATACCAAAGCTTCCCCGTATGTGAGCCTCGGAGATATGGGCATCTGGGGCAAGTCGCCCAGCCGCTCGTCCACAAGCCTTGTCTGGCAGAAGTAGAGGGCAGGCCTCCTCTCGCCCCCGATGGCGCTGGAGGCAACGAGGAGCTTATCGTCGTCCCAAACATCGTCTTGGTCGGAGAACGCATAAAGATCCGCACCGTCGTCAGCCTTTTCCAGCAGGTCGAGGAAGCTGCGCGCGGGCCCAAGGTTCTGCCCTGTGTACCACCTAAGCCTCCCCTGCACTTGCTCGTGCCACAACAGATCCACAGTATTGTCCGTAGAGCCATCGTCACGGACAAGCAGCCTCGCCACAACCCCTCGCTGGGCATAGATGGACTCCAGCTGCTCGGAGAGGAAGCGAGAGCCGTTGAAAGTGGACATAAGGACTTGGACTGTCATCTCTGTGATATAACGAGCTTGCGGGTTGTTTTATTGCAAAAAGGAAGCGTCAGTTCGTGCATACTCGTATAAATTAGTACCTTTGCGGAAAAGAGTGACCCTATGAGGCTTCTGACAATACATCTTGCACTGTGTTTTGTGTTTGCCAGTTCCCTTATTGCCTGCTCTGAAGAAGACACGGCAGACATCAGGCATAACATCAAGACGCTGAAGACATCAAGCGTTGACTTCTCCTCATACTCCTCCAGATACCCCGAAGCACATTACGAAGAGCTTGCGGCAGCCGCAGACACAGTGTACTACTGGGCGGGCAGGAGCATAGCGGTGATGGGCGGCAGCCTTGCAAGCAACGCTGAGGGAGACGTATGCAAGAGCCTTTATTGCCAGCTTCTGCATTGCTCGCCCATTGTCACTTACGGCCGTGGGGGAATGGGATTTGCCACCGCCAATTACAGCGTGCAAGACTTCCTGCCGCTGCTCTCCCGGCACGACATATACATTCTCTGGTGCTCGACCAACGACTACGGCACAGGAGTGCCTGTAGGCTCGCCGACAGACTACACCGAGGCTGACGGCTATGACGACGAGCACGCCAACACCCAATGCGGTGGGATGAACAAATGCATCCACAACATCAGGGAAACATTCCCGAGCGCTTTGGTCATCGGCTTCACCTCCTTGCCGTTCTTCGGACCGGACGGCTCACGCGAAGAAGGCTATTCGGAAACCGCCCAGCCTGCGAGCGGCCAGGACATAAACTTCTCTGAATACGTCCAGAAGCAAAGAGAGGTGTTCGAGGCGGCCGGCGTTCCCTACTTCGACCAATTCGCCTGCGGCCTTTTCGATGCCGACAACTGTGCTGACTTCTACCTCACTGACGGCTACCACCTTAATGAGGATGGCTACTTCCTCGTTGGCTGCAAGCAGGTGGAGTTCTTCCTGAGACTAATCAACGGACTATGATAAGAGAGTTCCTCCGCAAGCTATTCCCCCTCTCGGTGAGAATGAGATACTTCACGCCATACATCATCTTCATCAAGAACACCAAACGCAAGAATTACCCCCATATCGGGAAGAACGTGGACCTCTACGGCCCGCTCTCGCTCGATCCTAACCTCATCACGCTCGAAGAGTACACTCGCCTGCAGCCCGGGGTTCGCATCATAAGCGAGAACGGACATTGCATAGTGCGCAAGTTCTCCGCCATCGGGGCGGACACGCTCATAGTGCCAGGCACTCATCTCCCCACAGTGGGGCTGCCCCAGTATATGAGCACGCAGCACATCAACGACACAGCCACGGAAATCGTCATCGAGGAGGACTGCTGGATAGCCGCACGCTGCATCCTGCTCTCCCACTGCCACGTATGCAGGGGAGCCGTGGTGGCCGCGGGGACGATAGTGACCAAGGAAGTGCCTCCCTATGCCGTCGTTGCCGGCTCTCCGCAGAAGATAATAGCCACCCGCTTCACCATAGACCAGATATTGGAGCACGAGAAGAGCCTCTATCCAGCCGGGGAAAGGCTCTCAAGAGAGCAGCTGGAGGATTTGTTCAGCAAGCACTACGAGGGTAAACGGAGCATCGGGGCTACTTCCAGCATGACCGAAGAGCAAAGGCAGCGACTACGGAAAGCTAAGAAAGACTTAGGCATCACCGAGTATGGAGAGCAGCAATAGGGTTATCCTCAACTCTGGTTTCCTTTACGCCAACATGCTCGTCACCATGGTGGTTCAGCTCATATCGGTGCGCCTGCTCGTCAACGCCCTTGGGATTGCCGACTATGCCATCTACTCGCTCGTGGCGGGGGTGGTGGCCCTGTTTGCCTTCATCAACGTGGCTATGGCGGCATCCACCCAGCGCTTCATATCCTTTGCCATAGGCGAGGGTAAGGAGGATAACATCAGGGAGATATTCTATC
>JAJPZF010000158.1 GCA_021204545.1 Prevotellaceae bacterium | reverse complement strand
TTTCACTACGAGGTGTCCTACGATGTCTACCTGCTCGACACAGACGGCGAGACGTGCCTCAAGAAGGAAGACTGGGGAGACGTTGAGGTGGACGGGCAGCTTTCGTGGCGCAGCACCTACGATCATAATGGAGGCAGTGCCGCGACAGGAGCGAAGATATCAAGCACAAACACAAGCACCCACGGCACTAACACCAACACAGACTACGACGAGGCTCTCATCGTGGCGGAGCACGAGCTTGAGGACGGCACGGTGTACTATTCAGTCTTCTACACGGGAGACCTCACAGACAATTGGCTGGAGATATGGGGCTTCGACCAGTTGCCCGTAAAGATCACTGGTCTCTCTGAGGGGCAGGCCATCGCACTGCGTAATGTCACCATAACGTGCAGGCTGACAAATGACGACGAGTACGTCAACTTCTTCAGCGGCACAGGCATAAACAGCACGAATGTTAAGCATAAAGCGGCGAAATGGTACGGAGTGAGGGAGAGTACCTCAGAGAACAAATACAACGACTCGTTCGACGAGGACAACCCCATGATGACATTGGCAGACGGCACGACAGAGGTGCAGGCTGCGCACGAGATGGTGGACACCATCTATATGCTGAAGGGAACGTCGATTGACATACTCATCCCGCAGACGTACGGCAGCAACCAATGCTCCATCAACAACTACTTCCGCTGGTATAACTACCTCAACGACAAGAACCTCTACGTGGGAGACTCCAACACAGGCTTGGGCAGCGGCGGTGACATATACGACCTCATCACGCCTGTTCCCTACGGCAGCCACGACATCACCGCCCACCGCTTCGCCAACGGCTACGTGACAGGCGACCTTAACAGCACGTCCGCATCTACTCAGCTTGGAACTGACACTTACGCCTACGAGCACACCCTGAGGGAGATATCCTTCTACTATCCCACGGACGACGAGTGGACGACTGGCAGCCTTGGCAGTACCTTAGGGCAGACGGACAACAGCTACTACGCCATCGCCTGCGACCTGTCCGTGTACATAGACTTCTCCGCGTCCACCGACTACAATCCGGGTACCCAGGACTACAAGCCCTTCTGCTCAGACAACGAGTGGTGCGAGCCGACGCTGGCAGGGCGTGATGTATATTATATCATAGGCATAGACCCGCAGAGTGAGACCAGCACCGCTCCCTCCGGCTTGCCCGACGAGTTCAAGCAATACTGGCAGCTGTTCGACGCGAGCTACCAGGGTGGAGGCAACGGGGAAGGCACGCATTACCTTGAGGAGTTCGAGATAACAATGCCCAGCCGCCACATATCAACCAAGACGGACGAGATGGTGGCGCTGACGAAGGACGCACAGTCGTACGCCCTGCCAGGGGAGACAACGCCCGGCGCTCTGACAGTCAGCTTCGCCAGTGGCGAGGACAACGGGCTTACGCTCTACGCCGTCGATGAAAGCGGTTATGCCATCAGCGGCATTACGGAAATCTCGCTCTCTGGCACTGACAGGGTAATACAGTTCTATAAAGACACCTCCAAGAGCTATGCCTGGACAGTGGACGACGAAAGCACTGCCACCATCCTTGTGACAAAGACTGTCGACGCGACCACCTACAACATAGCCCGCTACAAGCTGACATTCAAGGAAGAGGCCATACCCCTCACCGAGCCGCAGGTGCACTCTCTCGACGACGTGCCAGAGGAGAGCGAGTGGTGGTGGAGGGACATGTATTACCGCGCCCCGAACTACATCGACGAGAACTACAAGCTGGTAACGTCGCTCGACTTCGACTATGGAGACTATGGCGATGGTGATCTCAACACAAAGACCATATACGCCCCGTTGTCCACTTCCCGTTGGCCGGGAGCGGTTTACAACTACCCCTTCCCCCTCAAGTGGGACGCTTGCAGCTACTCCTTCTACGACGGCTCTTACGATACATATCCGCTGGCTGCCGGCAAAGCTTTAACCGAAGATCCGGGTGGTGACGGTAATTACAGGGTTCAGACATCGTGGTGTATGTACGACATTGTGAACTGGTACGTGGGCTACGGCGAGGTGTATGGCTTGACGCCTAATTCTCCGCAATACCCCTCTGTGAAGAACCACGAGGGCAGCTGGCTCTATGTTGACGCCTCCGACCGCCCCGGCACAGTGGCAGAGCTTACCTTCGAGAACGACCTCTGCCATGGTGCGCAGCTGGCTGTGACGGCGTGGATAAAGAGCGACGACAGTAATACTAAGCAAGACGACGCGGCTGTGATGCTGACCGTTACGGGCGTGATGGTGGACGATGAAGGCAACGAGACGCACACTCCCATCTACCGCCAGTACTCGGGGCAGATAGAGGCGACGGGAACTCTGAGCGAGGACTGCGAGAGCGACCAGTCCATCACGGGCAAGGGAAGCGGGACGAACGAGTGGTTCCAGACGTACTTCAGCTTCAGAGTTCCCGACGTGGCGTACGACTATTACACGGTGCGTGTGGACAACTGCTGCGCCTCCACAGATGGCGGCGACTTCTACCTGGACGAGGTGCGTGTGTACTGCCGGAACGCCTCCGTAGACGTGGTGCAGGCTAACTCCATCTGCGGCGACAGCGACGGGAAGTCTCTCGTCAAGGTTGACGTGGACTACGAGTCGATAATGCAATACCTTACCGACAAAGACCCAGCGGACTACCTTGTCTCCGGGGATGACTTGGACGGCGTGACACCTGAGACTTACTCCGTAGACTTCGTGATAGTGAACAGGGTGGTGTATGAGGACTACCTTGCCTCCCACATAACTGACGGAATGTCTGATGCAGAGATATTAAACGTTCAGAAGGAGGCGATAGACAAGGCTGCTGTCCCCATCTACTATGAGTACGACAGTCAGGAGGACAGCTATGGC
>JAJPZF010000035.1 GCA_021204545.1 Prevotellaceae bacterium | reverse complement strand
AAGCCCTCGAGTACGACGACCCCGAGAGCCACAACTTCGTCATCAGCAGCCGCCCCCAGCTTTACAAGGAGCTGGGAGACACCGTGGCCTGGAAGGCAGCCCTCGAAGACCTTGTGCAAGACTATGCGGGTGAGGACGCCGGCGAGACTGCTATGCAGAACCTGCTCTCACTTGCTGCCGTGCAGGGCACCGAGGCGATGACGGCGGAGGCGGAACGCCTTCTTGGCTTGTACCCCGACAGCAAGGTGGCCAACTACGGCAAGGGTTACAGCCTCTTCGCACAAGAGAAGTACGAGGAGGCTCTTCCTTACTTCCAGAAGGCAGTGGATATAGACCCCGACTACATCGAGGGCAACTTCATGGCGGGCATGACGCTCTACAGGCACGCCCTCGAGAACTACTACCAGTACATCGACAACAAGAAGTACAAGACCGACGCCGAGATGCAGGAGGCTGAGGAGACCTACGTTAAGTCGTACTTCCGCCAGGCTAAGGACTACTTCGAGACCTGCCGCACCCTCGAGCCCGACAAGGTTGATGACTGGGCAGGCCCGCTTCAGAACATCTACAAGAACCTCGACGAGACAGAGAAGGCCGAAGAGATGGGCTCTCTGCTCAACGCCCAATAGCTCCCCATTCCAACGCATGTATTACCCCCTTGGTAAAAGAGGTATTACCTCCTTCGCCAAAGGGGTATTACCTCCTTCACCAAAGGGGTATTACCTCCTTCGCCAAAGGGGTATTACCTCTTCCGCCAAAGGGGTATTACCTCCTCCGCCAAAGGGGTGTAGACCTCTTCCGCCAAAGGGGCATTACCCCTTTCGCGACACTTGTACAATGATGACGCGCTGCCTGCTCTTGCTCCTTTTGCTGCTCCCCACCGCTGCCCGCGCCGCCGGCCCGCTGAGGCTGAGGACGCTCGTGAGGGACGCCAAGACCTCGCTGAAGAACACCTCCGGCCAGGCCGACGCGGAGAAGGCGCTGCTGGAGGTAGCGGACACCTCCCTCGTCACCGACGGGCAGAGGATGGAGATCTACCACCTATGCGCCAGGCTGGAGCTAAGCCAGAACGACGCCGAGAACCTAAAGCTCTACCTCAGGCAGGAGTACGACACGCTCGCCTTCTTCCGGACTATACTCAAGATGCACCAGTACCTGCTGCTCTCGGACAGCGTCTCCCGTGCCTGCGGCCTCAAGAACCCGCACGCCGCGAAGGCGAGGAGCCTACTGCTGCGGCACAGGATGAACCTCCTCGGCGGCGGCAAGTACCTGCTCTCGAGGGAAGAGTACGGCGAAGCCTTCCCCTTCCTCGACATGTACCTGCGTGTGCCAGAGGAACGGCTCATGGCGAGGGACACCTACCTCCAGGAGGACACGCTGCTAAGGAAGGTCTCCTTCTGGGCAGCTATGGCGGCCTACAACTCGGACAACCCACGGGGAGTGCTCAGGCATATAGACCGCGCCATCGACGGCGGCACGGAGGCGCAGAGGGCGTCGCTCGTGGAGTGCAAGACGAACTGCTACCTCGCCCTCAGGGACTCTACGGCATGGCTCGCGACGCTGCTCTATGGGGTGAAGACCTACCCAAGGCACGACTACTTCTACCTCCATCTGATGGACTACTACAACGCCAACGGATACTACGAGCGGGGACTGTTGATGAGCGACAGCCTGCTCCATATAGTGGGCGGGAGGAGCATCTACTGGTTCGGCAAGTGCCAGATGTACCTCGGGCTGAGGGACTATGACCGATGCATCGACGCGGCGGACAACGTCATAGCGCTGGACACGACGTTCGTGGACGCGTACTACGACAAGGGCATAGCGTACCTGAACAAGGCTGTACTCCTCAGCCGCGCTATGGACACGGACATCCGCAGCGCAACGGGTAAGCAGGACCGAGTGCGACTGAGGGGGCTCTACCAGTACGCCCGTGAGCCGATGGAGCGAGTGCGGGAGCTTGCGCCCGACGACAAGCAGAGATGGGCGCGGCCGCTGTACACCATCTACCTGAACCTGAACCTTGGGCAGGAGCTGGCGGAAATGGAAAGGATACTCGGCGATGATCAGTAGGGCGACGGCAAAGGGGTTCGCTGTGCTGTGCTGCTGCTTAGCAATGGCTGCCTGCACTGGTAACGGCGGGCGCGCGGCGAGACAGACAGTGGACTCGCTCGACCTCAAAGCATACTCCTTCCGCTACCGAGACGTGGACTCCCTCGAAAGCCTCTCTAAGGAGGCACTGCGCCTATCGGGAGGCTTCGACGAGTTCGCACTGCTGAACCTTGCCTACGCCGCATATCAGCGGATGGACTACCAACGTGTGGACAGCCTGCTCGCCACGCTGGAGGACAGGAGCAACGACCAGGTCATCCTGCTCTGCGTTGACGTGACGCGGATGAAGACGGCACAGAGGACGAACGACGGCCTCAGCTATTACAGCGCGCGACGCTCTGCCCTCGGGCGAATGAAGAGGATAGAGGAGGAGCGGGGGGACCTGAGCGAGCGTGACGAGCGGCTCTACCTGTACGCCACGAGCGAGTTCAACATTATCCTGTCTACTTACTACTTCTACCAGGAGAACGACTCGCTGGCAAGGGAGGCGATAGAAGCTGTCAGAAGGATGAACCTCTCCCAGCGTGACCTTCCGCAGTGGATATACTATAATTATATGGTAGGCTCTGGGGGACTGACCAAGGACAGCGACCCTAAGCGGGTGGCGCTCTCAGAGTTCGACCACCTCGTCATCACCTACTCCCTCTCCCGGCGCCTGCAGTACATCTACTTCGAGGCTAACGCCTTGCAGTCGCTCTCACTGCTATACGAGCACAACCGCGACCTCATAGAGCAGAACCGCCACGACGACTATAAGATGCTGGAGGCGCTGAA
>JAJPZF010000060.1 GCA_021204545.1 Prevotellaceae bacterium | reverse complement strand
CGGGCAGGAACGTGTAGAGCGAGAACTCAGGGTAGTTGGCAAGGCAGATGCCCAGGATGGCGAAGCCACGCAGCACGTCGAGGATGACATGGCGCTGCGAGGGGGCGACGGGTGAGAGTGTGCTTGTCTTCATAGCCTTGGCGAGGGCAAACTTAGGCATAAAAGCCCGTTCCGTCAAGGACTACGGCTCTCTTCCTTCACGCCAAGCCTTAGGCGCCGTGAAGACTCAGGGATAGGTGTTATACCGTCGCAACGACAACTCTTATAAGAAAGGAGAGCCCCGGCATTGCTTGCCGAGGCTCTCGCTTGCTTATATGAGAGTGACAGCTTAGAGCTTCACCTTAATCGACTGGTCGCCGAGGCGGATAATCGTAACGCCTTTAGCACCGCCCACGCTCACTGTGGCTGTGCCGTACCTCGCCGTGGCTGCTCCCAGCTTAACGCCGCCTAAGCTGTAAGCCTCAACGCTCTCGCCGTCCTCCAGCCCGCTGATGGTGACGCTGCCCGTGTTGCTGCTCACCACCACGCCACGCCTGTCGGAGGCGGCGCTTATGCCTGTCGGCACGTACTCCACTATCGTGGAGAATCCGCTCCAAGGCTCTTGCGCCTCATACAAGGCGGTGGTTCCCGTGGGGACGTACAGCTTGGCGGCGGAGAAGATGTTGTCGAAGGCATTCTCCCAGGCACTTACACCCTCAAGGCTCGTCCACTCGCACGTCACCTTGAACAGGCTTGTGCAACCCTCGAAGCTCTGGCTTCCCACTGACGTGAGGCTGGCGGGCAGCGTGACGGAGGTCAGGCTGGTGCAACCCTCGAAGCAGGCGTCTCCCAACTCCTTAAGCCCCGAGGGGAGCGTGATGGCTTCCAGCGCCGAGCAGTCCTTGAAACACTCTCTGTCGAGAGAGGTGATGCCGGCGGGCAGCTCGACGGACGTGAGGCTTTTGCAGCTTGCGAAGAAGGAGCGCCCCAAGGATGTCAGGCTGCTGGGCAGGGTGACGGAGGTGAGCGCTATGCAATATCTGAAGCAGTTGCCCTTGACGGACGTTATGCTTTCGGGGAGAGACACCGAGGTTAGGCTCCAACAGCATTCGAAGACCTGGTCTTCCAACGACGTCACGCCCTCGGGCACGGTGACGGATGTCAGGCTTATGCAATAGTAAAAGAGCAGCTCACTTAGGGATGTCAGCCCCTCGGGAAGGGTGACGGAGGTGAGGCTCTCGCAGTACCCGAGGCATCCCCTTCCCAGTGATGTCACGCTGTTGGGGAAGACGATGGAGGTGAGGCCTGAGCATGCGCTGAGGCACGACTCTCCCAAGGTGGTCAGCCCCTCGGGCAGGTCTATGGAGGTGAGCGAGTTGCATTCATCGAAGCAGCTATTGCCTAACGACGTGATGCTTGAAGGCAGAGTGATGGAAGCGAGCTTCTTGCAATTGGCGAAGCAGTGGTCTCCCAGCGAGGTGATGCCCTCGGGCACGTTGACACTGGTCAGTCCTTCGCATCCGTTGAAGCAGTAGTCCCCTATCGAGGAGATTGTACTTGGAAGGGTCACGCTGTAGAGGCCGGAACAGCCGTTGAACGCGCTTGCGCTCAGCTCCGTGACCGTGTAGGTCTCCCCGTCGTGGCTGACCGTCTCGGGGATGACTATATCCCCTGATAGGTCGGAGGACTGGGCCATCACGACGGCTGTGCCCTCGTCGAGGTAATACTTGATGTCGTCCACCGTGGCGACTGTTTGGGCGAACACGCCCAGCGGGAGCAAGCCCGCGAAGAGTAACAAAAGAGCTTTCTTCATAGTTTATAAGCTTTTGTCGTGCGCCTGTGACCCTCAGGGGCGAATACCATTCTTTTATTCTCATTAAGGCACAAAAAGAAAGCGGGGTCAACATCCGACCTTACCTGTAGTGTAGGGCTTGGACTCCCCGGAATATCGATAAGGAGAACTGAATGACCCCACTTGGATGTATCGTGCTGCACACGAACACACACCAAGAAGAGCTTCGTTTCCCGTCAGTCTGATATTCCTTTTGTGAAGTGTCCAAGTTCACACTACCAGAACAAAGCGGAACGCGCTTTCTTAAATATGTCCCGCAATGGCCTAAGCCAAAGCGACGGCAAAGTTAAGGCCATTCAGTGGAAGCCGCAAGCGTCGGCGCAGGTTTTCGCTTAAGGGCAGTAGAGAGGCGGCCGGGAAGGCACGGCTGGAGGGCGTGACGCCTATACGCTAAGCGCCGAGGTACCCCTAACAAGGGTATCTTAACGCCTCTTATACAGGGACCGTGGCCCATCTTACACACCTTCCATGAAGCCTATATAACACCCTTCAGACAACCCCTCGCGAGGGGCTCGGTTGAACCCCTCGCGAGGGGCTCGGTTGAACCCCTTGCGAGGGGCTCCTTCACGCCTCATATACGGGGGCCACGAAGGGTGTTATACGTGGACCACGAAGCCTTCCCGTTGCCTTCACTTGCGCTACCTATGCGGGCGATGAGCCGCCTCGCCTTGAGCCTGCTCCTGCTTCTCGTGAGCCTCCTTGCCGAGGCTCAGAGTAATGCCGTGGCGGACTCCCTCGCGGGGACGAAGCCTTCTTCAAGGAGCTTGAAGAGATGGCGGTAAGGGGCGTGAGCCGGCCCCTTCGGGGCTATTCGTGGGCATCACGTGCTTCCGCCTCAACGCCTCGCTGCGTTCGCGGCGGTGAGGGGCGTCCGCCAGAGGGCGGCTCTGCTTAGCCTGCCGTTACTTTGGTCAATACTCTTGGTAGAACTTGCTGTAGACGACCTGCATGTCTATCTTGGTGTCGCCTCCCACGAGGCGGATGCTGCCAAGGCTCATGTCGTGGTCTACGCTGACCTCCGCGCCGCTTGTGTTGCTGCTGGTGGTGACGGGTATGAGCAGCACCTTGT
>JAJPZF010000040.1 GCA_021204545.1 Prevotellaceae bacterium | reverse complement strand
GGGGCGGACATTGACGCAGTGAAGGAGTACAACCCAGTCATCATGTGCTGGAGCCCTTGCCAAAGCTCTGCCTCACAGGCTGCCAGTCTTGGGCTTGACAACATCGTTACGGAGTACCACACGAGCAGCGGTCAGAGCTACTACATCAATCGTGTGGCAAGCAGCGAAGACGAGGGTGCGGGCAGTGGCGACGACACTGTGCAGGGGACGTACGAGTACGTGCCTGTGCCTGCAAGCACGAGCGAGGACTTGCTTCCTTACTATACAGGCGTGCAGGCAACGTTCTGGTGTGAGTGGGTAGCACTCAACGATTACCTCGAGTACCTTGCCCTGCCTAAGCTGATGGCAGTGGCAGAGGCAGGATGGACACCGCAGGACCTTAAGGACTTCTCTGACTTCACTAACCGGATGGCGCAGGACACGGTGATGCTTAACCTTGGGGGTTATACCTACGCCAAGCACATCTTCCTTAGCAGTGAGGACATGGTTATGCCTAAGGCAGACGAGTGGTATACGCTCGAGACGCTTGCCACCGACGGCAGGAGCGGCAAGTGCATTGAGTTGCTCAGTGCCACAAGCCCTCTTATCAGCACCTACAGCGGCAACGGAGCGGCGGAGGGCAAGCTCTGGGAGAACGAGATGGCTGAGGAGGGAGACGACAACTTCGACTATCAGCTCTGGCAGTTCCAAGAGGACGAAGAGACGGGGCTTTACGCTATGGTAAGCAAGGCTGCCCCAGACGGGAGCGTCGACCCCACGCCCTCGGCTCAGAACAACACAGGGCGTTGGACATACGACACCACGGCGAAGCATTACGGCTTTGTATTGGGAGACGGAGCTTACGGCACGAGCGACGGACACTATTACTACAGCATACGCCCAGACGCTCTCACAGGCTGGTATATGAACGCAAGCATGTCGGGGCAAGGCTATGCCATCAACGTATGGAACTCCGCCGTGGACGGCTACAGTGGGGAGTGGCTCTTCCTTCCCCTCAACCCCGACGAGGAGGAAGAGGAGGACACCTTCTCGCAGGACCTATACGACCAGCTGCCGAAGCTTGCTGAGTGCGATACCATATATATATGGTGCGCCGTGCCAGGCTTCGAAGAGGAGTACCTGGCGGACAAGGCAGGCAACACCTACGTCACATGGACAGGCACGATGGACGAGACCACGAGGTGGGTGGCGTACTATGTCACTGAGATGGACAGCGCCTATTCGCAGACGGCTTTGCTGAGGAACAGCAGCACACTGCGCTACATCTACGACCCCGAGACCAGCAGCGTAGGGGACATCGCCTACCCCCTCAACATATCCACGGGCTACAAGTCCGCCCCAGCCGTCACCTTCACCTACCAGCCCTCGACCGAGGACTACGCCCTATACGTCGACGGGCTGAACCTGTACCCCGTCCCCCTCGGCAGCGATACCTGGCCGGGCATCGTCAGCTGTGGCTGCACCATCAACTCCACGGGGCTTGCCGTCCGTCCCCAAGGTGCTGCGTGGCAGTGGGCGATATGTAAAGGCGGAGCTGACGCTATAGAGGCAGTCCCCACGGACACCCCTAAGGCCGTGACGGGCTGGTATAACCTCTCCGGGCAGCGCATAGGGCAGCCCGAGAAGGCAGGCATATACATCTTTGACGGACGGAAGCAAGTGATACGTTGACCGCCCTCTCTCCCTTCTCCTTCCCGCTGTACGTCATGCTCAAGCCCGCGGGTGCGAGCTGCAACCTGCGATGCGCGTACTGCTACTACCTTCCCACAGATAGGCTTTACGGAGAGGGCAGCCGTCTCCTTTCGGACGAGACGCTCGAGCTCTTCACCCGCCAGTACATAGAGGCGCAGACGCAAGAGGACGTGATGTTCTGCTGGCACGGCGGCGAGCCTCTGTTGCGGCCCTTGTCCTTCTACCGCCGCGCCCTCGCCTTGCAGCGGGAGTACGCCAACGGTCACCGCATCGTCAACTGTCTGCAGACGAACGGCACGCTCATCAGTGAGGACTGGGCTCGCTTCCTAAGGGACAACCATTGGCTCGTGGGAGTGAGCATCGACGGGCCACGGCAGATGCACGACGAGCTTAGGCGCACCCGTCGCGGCCTCCCTTCGTGGGCGAAGGTGAGGCAGGGCATACGTCTGCTCAACAAGCATAACGTGGAGTGGAACGCCATGGCAGTGGTCAACGCCCTCAACGCCGACCGTCCCGAGGAGTTCTACCTCTTCTTCCGCGACGAGCTTAAGGCACGCTTCCTCCAGTTCGCGCCCATCCTTGAGCCGGGGCTTAGCGTCAACGTCACCGCAGGGCAATGGGGACGCTTCCTCTGCCGCCTGTTCGACCTATGGGTAAGGCGGGACGTGGGGGAGGTCTTCGTGCAGATGTTCGACGCGACGCTTGCCAACTGGACGGGTGAGATGCCCGGCCTCTGTTCGCTCTCCCCGGCGTGCGGCCACTGTGGGGTGATGGAGCACAATGGGGACGTGTACAGCTGCGACCACTTTGTGGACGAGGCGCACCTCTTGGGTAACATTCGGGAGAGGCCACTAACGGAGATGATGTACGGCCAGCGTCAGCGTGAGTTCGGCAAAAGGAAGGGCGAGTGGCTGCCCGTCGGGTGCAAGCAGTGCCGGTGGCTCTTCGCCTGCCACGGCGAGTGTCCTAAGAACAGGGACCAGGAGGGCCGCTCCCTGCTGTGCGAGGGCTATAAGGCCTTCTTCAGCCACTCCGCACCGGCGATGGAGAGGATGAGAGACCTGCTCCGCCAAGGCCTGCCGCCATCGGACGTGATGAAGACCATACCATGACGACAACGACTCACAGACACGTGCCGCGGCAAAGGTATTACCCCCTTCGGCAAAGAGGTATTACCCCTTTGGCGGCAGAGGTATTACCCCTTTGGCGGCAGAGGTA
>JAJPZF010000229.1 GCA_021204545.1 Prevotellaceae bacterium | reverse complement strand
GCCTCCGCCCTTTTCCTCTGCCTCGGCTTGGGCTGCGCCGGCTCGGCTGGGGCTGGCTGCGGCTGGGGTTGGGGCTGTTCCGCCTCCGCCTTGGGCTTCTCCACGACCTCGCCAGTCTCCGCGTCGATGACCTCCTCGAACCGCGCCTCGTCGACGGTCTGCGCCTCCTCCATCTGCCGAAGAGCCTCGTCCCTGACGGTCATCGGGTCGTCCGCCTCGATGTCCTTCGCCAGGGCGGTCTGCATCTCCACAGAGAGGTAGCCGTACTTGCCCAGAAGCCTGCGCAGCACGGTCTTTATCGCCATGTCGTTGAAGTTCCCCGTCCAGCCGACCGCCCTCGTCAGGGTCTGGTCGTTCGCCTTCTGGGCGAGCTGCTCCCACGTCACGTCACGCCCCAGCGAGGGGCTGTAGCGGCGGGCGTACCTCGCCATCTCCTCCACCGTCATGTAGAGCGTCTTGGAGAAGCCGTTGAGCAGCTCGAAGTGGCAGAAGTAGCCCACAATCTTGTCACTCAGCCTCTCTCCGTCGAAGGCTATCGCCCCGCTCAGCTTGTCCACCCTGCCCAGCTCGCCCTCGTACACCACGTCGGCGTTGATGGTGCGGTACTGCCCCGTGCGCATCGCCAGCTGGATGTAGCCCTTGTAGCCGAGCATGAAGGTGGGGGTCGCCACCCTCGCCCACGAGCCGTCGGGGCGGCGCGTGGCGTTCCTGAACACCACGATGTACGAGAAGCCCAGCGCCTTGTTCAGGGGGAGGTGCAGCGTCGCCGCCCTCAGGGCCTCCGCCACAACGTCGGCGGGCTTGCACTCCTGAAGCTGCCTGTCGCCGCTGAAAAGGTCGACGAGGCTCGCCACGAACGCGTCCTTGTGCGCCCCGAGGGCGTTGCGGAACTGCGCCTGCACGCTCTCCGCGCCCAGCACCTGCTTCAGCGTGTCGATTGGTCTCCTTGCCGCCTGCGCGCCCCCTTGGGGCTGCGGCACTTGTCTCTGTTCACTTGCGTTTGTCATAATTGTTTGTTGTTAAAGTGGTTTGTTTGTAAATATAGATTGATTGAAACCGCGCCTCCTCGGGGAGGCGTTGTAACATCTCCGTCGGAGGGGTTGGAACTTGTCCGTCGGACCGTTTGGAACTCCTCCGTCGGACCGTTTGGAACTTGTCCGTCGGACCGTTTCTCACCCGATTCTGAGCGTCTCATCGTCCGTCACGTTCAGCCTTATCATCTGCCCCTCGGTCTCTATGAGCTTGTTCACGCTCTCGGCGTTGTCCACGAAGATGGGGGCGCAAACGCCCTCCGCCCTCGATATGGCGTTGATGATGTCCAGACCCATGTTTATGCGCATGGCGTTGTTCTGCGAGCTGTACGGCACGCCGTCCACCGTCGCCTCGCACACGTCAACCTCCTGCCCGTTGATGAGCGTGTCCGTGAGCTTGAAGCGGACTATCTGGAAGAGGGCGTTCACCTTGCTCTCCATCAGGTCGGAGCGGCGCTTCTCGAAGCGGCGCATGAGCATCTCCTCCCTCTCCAGGTCCGCCACGGCCTGCGAGCATTTGCGCCACTCGGCCTCCAGCTCCCTGACCCTCTCGCGGCTTCTCGCGAGGTCGTCACGCTTGGCGAGCTGCGCCGTGAGCGTCCCTATCTCTGTCTTAAGCTGCTGCCTCAGACCCTCGCGGAAGCTGTCGGCGGGGTTCTCCCCCGTGTCCTCCGTCTCCTTCTCTTCCCGCCGCTTGAGGGTCTCCAGCCGCTCCCTCATCTCGAGACACCGCTCGTCACTGGCGATGAGCGCCTTCGTGTCGGGCTCGGGGGCGTTGAAGCGGTATGCCTCGCTCTCCTCTATGCCCTGCCTCTCCAGGAGCAGCGTGTCCGCCTTGACGGCAAGCTCCCGGAGCATTGCCTCGGCCGCCTCCATGTGCTCCTTGACCCTCATGCCCTTCGCCTTGTTCCCGTCCAGCCGCCTCGCCTTCTCGGCGTTGAACTTGTCCCGAAGCTCCGCGCGCCTGTCCTCGAACTCCTTGCCCTGGTATCTGCGCCCGCACGTCGGGCAGACGAAGACGCTGT
Source organism: Prevotellaceae bacterium (assembly GCA_021204545.1). Taxonomy (GTDB): domain Bacteria; phylum Bacteroidota; class Bacteroidia; order Bacteroidales; family Bacteroidaceae; genus Physcousia. The sequence continues at coordinate 859 of JAJPZF010000229.1, read as the reverse complement.
CCCCTGGCCTGAACTCCTCCGCCCTTATGGCGTGCCACTCATCCAGAAGCCCGCGCCTCTCGGCCTGCAAGGCGAGCTGCACCTTGTCCAGCTCCGCCCGCTGCCTCGTCACGGACTGCGCCTCCCTCTTGAGGCTCTCCATCCTCGCCTCGGCGGCTTTCTTCGCGTCCGTCCTCTCGCGCCACTCCCTGAGCGCGGCGTTCCTCAGCCCGCTCTCGCGGCTGAGGAGTTCCGCCTGCAGCTTGTCTATCTCGTCCTGACGCCCCGCCAGTGCCTTGAGCCTCGCCTCCCGCTCGCCCTTCACGCTCAGCAGTATGTCCTCAATCTCCTTGAGCTTTGCCCGTTTCGCCGTGAGCTCCGCCTCGATGTCCCCGAAGTCCACCGCCTCCATCGCGGTGATGTCCCGCTTGCGCTCGTCTATGCGGGGGACGAACGCGGCCATCTCGCCATTGAGCCCGCGCTTGTTGGCGGCTATCTCACGCTTGCGCTCCTCGATGGTCTTGCCCGTCAATGCCGCCAGCCAGTCCTTGAGGTCTTGGTCGCCCTCCGTGATGTCCGCGTCTCTCACGCCGCCCGCCATCCTCAGCAGCATCGCCCTCTGCTGGTCGGGCTTCTGGCTCGTGAACCACGTGGGGCTCGTCACCGCCTTGAACACCTGCTCGGGGCAGATGGCCTCTATCTTCTGGCTCCAGTCCCTCAGGCTCATCGGAACGCCGTTGTACAGCCGCTCCTCCTCGTTGCCCTTGAAGACCCGCGCCTCCTCCCCGCGGGGCTTCACCCACTGCTCGGTGAACCGCCTCGTGAGCCTTATCTCCTCCCCGTCAACGTCCAAGAGGACGCTCACCTCGTGCGGTATGTC
>JAJPZF010000122.1 GCA_021204545.1 Prevotellaceae bacterium | reverse complement strand
CCTATGAAGAAGCTGTAAGGGTCGACGAAGAGCAGCTGCGAGGCTTCCTGTCTGTAGAAGAACACTCGTGAGAGGCGTGGTGAGCCGAGGTTGCCGAGTATGGTGTACTCCCCGTTCATCCCCTCGGTGCTGTTCCAGAACTGGAAGGCGTGCACGGCGGTGTCGGTGTTGGCCACGTCCACTATCGTGCCGAGCCGCTCTTCTACTGTCCACTGGTGCACTCCGATGGGGACGAACTTGCGCTTGTTCTTCGTCGTGTCCCGTCCCCACGTGAGGTGGTTGTTGCCAGCGTCGATGCTGCCTGAGCTTTGGTCGTAGCTGCCGAAGGAGGAGTCCCCGTTCTGGTTAAACGACACCTGAGGGTAGGCAGCGGTGGCTAAGAGCGAGAAGAGGAGGGGCAGCAGGCGCTTGGTCATCGGCACAAGGCGCTGCGGTTAGAAGAGGAAGCGGATGAAGAACTCTATTACCTTCACCACCATTCCGACGACGATAACGATGATGCCAGTGTCGCGGTAACTCTTCTGGAAGTAGAGGACGAAGCCCACCACGGCAAGCAGGAGGAAGACGACGTTCAGCACCTTGCGCACCGAGGCGGTGTCTATGCCCTTATGCCTCTTCGAGCGTATGCGCTCAAGCTCCCGCTGCTGCTCCTCCAGCATCTTGTTGACGTCGCCCATATCTAAAGGTATAGCTTAGTCCTCCACTATGCCTTGGCGGGCGGGCTTCTCGGCGGGGGCTGCCTCCTCCGTTGGGCTGAAGGCGTCCATTGCGCTGTTGAAGAGGCTCTCCATCCTGTCCACTGTGCGGCGGCGGAACTTGCCGCTCTTCGGGTAGAGCTTCGTCTGCTTCTTGTTGAGCGCCTCCTTGTCGCTTATCCACTCCTCAGCCTTTATCAGCTGTCCGTTCTCCCCGTCGTTGTCCTCGCTGTAGTAGTAGGTCAGCGTGTAAGCCTTGATGCTCACGTGTTCGCCCTCCACGTTAACGTCCATCTGGAAGCGCAGGCGTGCGCGGTCGAGGTAAAGGGGCTTCTTCTTGAAGACGAGCCACTCACACACGCGAGCCACCACGCTGCTGTCCGTGCTCTCCATTATCCTCGCATAGTTGCCGGGGGCGGGGATAGACGCCTCCACCAGTCCGTTAGCCCACGCGCCGAGGACGCTGAGTATCTCCTCCTGCGTCTTGCCCGTCACACGGAAGCTCTTCGAGAAGACTATCTGCCCGTCCACCTCAGGCACTGCCCCCGCGAGGTACTTGCTGTCGTCCTTGCTCTTGGCCACGACTGTGAGCGGGAGCAGGAGGAACAGGGTTATCAGTATTCGTTTCATAAGTGTTAAGTATTGGTTGGTGTGTTATTCGTAGCGTATCGCCTCTATCGGGTCCATCATAGCCGCCTTGCGGGCAGGGATGTAGCCGAAGACCAGTCCTATCAGGGCGCAGACGCAGAAGCTCACCAGCACGCTCCACAAGGGGACGGTGGCGGGGAAGCCCAAGTACACCGCCCCCCAGCTGAGCAGGTAGCCAAGCAGGATGCCTATTACACCTCCCGTCAGGCTTATGACTATGCTCTCGAAGAGGAACTGCCTGCTGATGTCTATCCCTCTCGCCCCCACGCTCATGCGCAAGCCTATCTCCTTGGTGCGCTCCGTCACGCTAACGAGCATGATGTTCATGATGCCTATGCCCGCCACGAGCAGCGAGAAGGCGGCAGCCACCACCAGCACCGTCTGAAGCGTGGTCATAGTGCTCGTCATCGTCTCCATCATCTCCTGCTGAGAGCGTATCTGGAAGTTGTCCTCATCCCCGTCCTTGATCTTGTGCGTGCGCCTCAAGATCTCCGTCAGCTCGTCTATGGCGTCGTCGCTAAGCTCCTCGGAGAGGGCGCTCACGTTGATGCTGTTGAAGTAGGTCTGTGCCGCTATGCGCTTCATCACAGTGGTGTAAGGGGCTATGATGACATTGTCCTGGTCCATCCCCCACGAGTTGTAGCCCTTCGACTTCAGTATGCCCACGATGTGCATGGGGATGCTCTTGAAGCGGATGGTCTTGCCTATGGCGTCGAAGTCCTTGTCGCCGAACAGCTCCTCCACTATAGTCGTACCCACGACGCACACCTTGGCGCTCTTCTTGATGTCCTCCTCGGTGAAGCAGACCCCGTCCTTCAGCGTCCAGAGCTTGATGTCGAGGTAGTCGGGGCTCTCGCCGTACACCGTCGTCGTGGTGTTGTTCCCTCCGTATATCGCCTGCCCGCTTGCCGTCACCTCGGGGCTTATGCCGCGGGCCAGTGACGCGTCGCTGAGGATGGCCTCGTAGTCGCTCACCTTGAGGGTCTGCATCTCGCTCGGGTCGAGGCGCACGCCGCCGCGGGTGTCAGCCCCGGGCCGTATGGTGAGCAGGTTTGTTCCCATCTTCGAGAGCTCCTTCCTTATGCTTTCCTTCGACCCCTGCCCTATAGCCATCATCGTGATGACCGCAGCCACGCCGATGATGATGCCAAGCGTGGAGAGCAGCGTCCGTGACTTGTTGCTCATTATGGCGGTGAACGCCACCTTCAGTAGATTAGCAAAGCTCATATACTCGTTTCTTCCTTATATTCGTTGCAAACCCTTCATTGAACGCTTCGCAATTTGTTCGTCGGACCTCTTCCAACTCCTCCGTCGGACCTCTTCCAACTCCTCCGACGGACCTCTTCCAACACCTCCGACGGACCTCTTGCGGCACGTTGCCCTGACCTCTCATCCGTCTTAGTCGTCCTGCGACTTGGGCAAGGCGGCGAGAGCCTCCTCCGCGTCCAGGATGTTGTCGTTAACCTTGTCCTCGCGTATCTTGCCGTCGCGCAGCATGATGTTGCGGCTGCTGTACTTTGCTATCTCCGGGTTGTGTGTGACGAAGATGATGGTCCTGCCCTGGCGGTGCAGCT
>JAJPZF010000132.1 GCA_021204545.1 Prevotellaceae bacterium | reverse complement strand
ATGAGAGAATTATCAGGTAAGAATGTCTATATGTCTCCCTGTGGCTCTCGACGGGACAGCCACAAGGAGAAGTTGGACAGAAGGACGTCCATTATGCGTATAGGGTATGTCCAAGTGTCCAAGTGGCAAACTCTCCCCCTGCTGCCAGAAAAAGGAAAGCCGCCCTGTCCTCCAGGGACCGCAGGCGGCGTTACTGAACTGAAACGGGATCAACTGTTCACTGTACGTTCATATACATATATATATGAACGGACTCTTGAACAGTCTCATCCTGAACTCTTTCATTCAGATATCACAGGGAAATCTCTCTCTGATATGTATATCTGTATGTTCCCCTGTGGCTGCCAGACGGACAGCGACAGAGGAAACTGTTCAACTGTCCGTTCACTTACGTGTATTGGGTGCTGGACACTGAACAGTTTCCCTCCCCTTTGGGAAAAAGGAAAGCCGCCCCCCCCTTGGGGGCGCGGCTACAACGTGCGAGGGCGTGAGGGGCGTGTATATCCTTAGGCCCTGCAGCGGCGGGTCTCGCTGCCGCTTGCCCCGCTGCTAAGCCCTTGTTATGTTCTTCACGCCTTTCACCGTCTTGAGCTTCTTGATCAATTGCTGAAGCCTCCCGAGGTCCTCGAGCATGACCGTGAGCTGCCCGCTGAAGAGGCCGTCGTCGGAGCTGATGGAGATGGAGCGCATCTGTATCTTCTCCTCCTTGGAAATGATGCTGGTGATGTTGTTAACGATGCCCATGTCGTCGTTGCCCACCACGTGGAGGGTGATGGCGTAGGTGTTCTCCCCCTTGCCTGCCCAGCTTGCCTTGACGATGCGGTAGCCGTAGCGCTCGCACATCTGCCGCGCGTTGGGGCACGTCTGGCGGTGTATCTTTATCGCCCCCGACAGGCTGACGAAGCCGAACACCTCGTCGCCGTAGATGGGGTTGCAGCACTTGGCGAGCTTATACTCCAGCCCCTTCGTGTCGTTCCCTATCACGATGGTGTCGCCGCCCTGCTGGCGCGTCTTTCCCTTCTTGCTCTCCTCTGCCGGCAGGACAAACTCCCCGGCGCTCCTTGCCTGCGTGGCAGGGTCTTCCTTACGGTCGTGCCGCTGCCTGAGGAGGTAGGCCTCGATAGCCTTGTTCACGTCCAGCTTCTCTTCGGCTATGGCTTGGTAGAACTCTGTGACCACCTTGAAGCCGAGAGCGCGTATGGTGTGCATAAGCGTCGGCTCGTCCAGCTCTATCTTGCGGTTCCTCATCTTGCGCTCCAGCAGCTCCTTCGCCAATTGCGTTGCTCCACTATGGGTCGCAACGCCTTTCAGGCTTTGGCGTATCTTGCTCCTGGCGCGGCTGGTGGACACGAAGGAGAGCCAGTCCTGTTTGGGGCTTTGGCTGTTTGACGTGAGTATCTCCACCTGGTCGCCGCTGCGCAGCTTGTTCTTCAGCGTCACTATCTTGCCGCCTATCTTAGCCCCCGTGCAGTGGTTGCCCACGTCGGTGTGGACGGCGTAGGCGAAGTCAAGCACCGTCGCCCCCACAGGCAGCTTGAAGAGGTCGCCCTTCGGGGTGAAGACGAACACCTCGTCCTCCACCAGGTCCATCTTGAGCTGGTCCATCGTCTCGAGGCCGTCGCCGTTGTTCTCCAGCGCGGCGCGTATGCTGCCCAGCCACTCGTCAACGCCCCCCTCCGCGCCCTTTACGCCCTTGTAGCGCCAGTGGGCGGCAAGCCCGTGCTCAGCCACGTCGTCCATTCGCTGCGTCCTAATCTGCACCTCCACCCACTTCTGCCCCGGGCCCAGCACGGTGATGTGCAGGCTCTCGTATCCGTTGCTCTTGGGCACCGACAGCCAGTCGCGCATACGCCTCGGGTTGCTCTGGTACATGTCGGTGATGATGCTGAACGTCTGCCAGCAGTCCTGCTTCTCCTTCTCTGGCTCTGACTCAAGGATTACGCGGATGGCAAAGAGGTCGAACACTCCCTCCACATCCACTTTCTGCTTGCCCATCTTCTGCCAGATGCTGTGTATGCTCTTCGTCCTTCCTTTTATATGGAACTTAAGCCCCGCAGTCCTCAGGCGTTCCTCAACGGGCGTGATGAAGCTCTCGATGTAAGCGTCACGGCTCTTCTTCGTCTCGTTCAGCTTCTCCTTTATGTGGTAGTAGGCTTGCGGGTCGAGGTACTTCAGCGAGAGGTCCTCAAGCTCGCTCTTCAGCTTGTAGAGCCCAAGCTTGTGGGCGAGGGGAGCGTAAAGGCAGGCCGCCTCGGTGGCAACCCTTCGCTGTGCCTCCTTGTTCTCCGTGTCCCGTATCTGCCGCATAAGCCACACTCGGTTCGCTATTATTATAAGGATGACCCACATGTCCTCGGCAAGGGTCACCAGCAGAGAGCGGAAGTTGTCGCTCTCTATCGAGGCCGACTTGTCATACAACTCCTTAATACGCAGCAGTCCGCGCAGTATCTTCGCCACCTCTTCGCCGAAGTCCTTACGCACGTTGTCCAATGCTTCCACGTTGCTCCCGACAACGCTGCTCAGCACTACTGCCAACAAGGCAGTACGCCAGCGAGCCGGAGAGCTCGCCAAATGAGCAACGGGGGACACGAAGTGCCCTATCTCCTCGGCAACCACAAGAGCCGTCTCCATATCCTCAAGGATGGGGTTATGCCCGAATTCCGTTCTCTCAAGCTTGCCTGAGCTGATGGCTTGCCCCAGGTACTCGTCGACAAGAGCCTCGTCCCCCTCCCGCAGCACTGGCCGCACAAGCCGCATCAGCTCAGCTTTTGCCTTGCCCAGTGAGATATGTTCTTGCTCCGTGAAGAAGGTGTCTGATGTCATAGTAAGGAGGCGCTTTGCCTTGAACGCGACGCTAAGGTACTAAAAAAGAGCAGAGGCAGCGTGACGCATAAGAGATTAATTAGTACTTTTGGCGTGCGAACTCTTAAACACTTAGCTTACTATGACCTTAACGAACGACAAAGCCCAGTACGAAGAGAAGGGCATCACCAGTGAACAGATAGAGAGGCAGCTGCGAAGCTTCGAGACGGGTTTCCCCTACCTCAGGCTCAAGGCGGCAGCGAGCCGCGAGAACGGCATCCTCGTCGTGGGCGGGGAAGAGAGGGAGCGCTACATCGCCCTGTGGCAGGCCTACAAGCAGGAGGGACACCGCATAACCAAGTTCGTGCCGGCAAGCGGCGCGGCGAGCCGTATGTTCAAGGACATGTTCGCCTTCCTCTCGGCTGACTACGACACGCCCACCACTGACTTCGAGAAGAAGTACTTCAGTGAGATACGGCGGTTTGCCTTCTATCCCGCCCTCGACGACGCCTGCCACGTGAACGAGGGCATGGGCGTGGAGGCGTTGATGGAGAAGGGGGACTTCAAGGCGGTCGTCAGCAATATGCTTGAGGAGAAGGGCTTGGGCTACGGCCAGCTGCCCAAGGGGTTGCTCCAGTTCCACAGCTACGAGACGCAGGCGCGCACCCCGCTGGAGGAGCACCTTGTGGAGGCTGCACTCTACGCCTCAAGCCAAGGCGTGGCTGACGTTCATTTCACAGTTAGCACTGAGCACAGGAGCCTCTTTGAGCAGCTTGTCTCACGCATATTGCCCGACTACGAAGCCCGTTACGGAGTTAAGTACCACATCAGCTTCAGCGAGCAGAAGCCAAGCACGGACACCATAGCCGTCAACCCTGACAACACTCCCTTCCGCACCGACGATGGCCGTCTGCTCTTCCGACCAGGAGGTCACGGCGCGCTGATACAGAACCTCTCCGACCTCGAGAGCGACGTGGTGTTCATCAAGAACATAGACAACGTCGTGCCCGACCGACTGAAGGGGGACACCGTGGCGTGGAAGCAGGTCATCGCCGGTGTGCTGGTCGACCTGCAAGAGAAAGCATTCTCCTTCCTGCGCCTCTTGGACAGCGGCAAGTACTCCCACCAGCAGGTGCTGGACATCGTGCGCTTCGTAAGGCACGAGCTCTCGACGGACATACCCGGCCTTAAGGACTTGGAGGACACCGACCTCGCCATCTGCCTCAGGCGTAAGCTGAACCGACCGATGCGTGTCTGCGGTGTTGTGCGTAATGTGGGCGAGCCTGGAGGCGGACCGTTCCTCGCCTACAACCCCGACGGCAGCGTCTCGCCTCAGATACTCGAGAGCAGCCAGATAGACAAGGGCAACGACGAGTACGTCAAGATGTTCACCGAAGGCACGCACTTCAACCCCGTCGACCTGGTGTGCGCCATCCGCGACTATAAGGGCCGTCCCTTCGACCTGCCCAAGTACGTTGACCCCGCCACGGGCTTCATCAGCCAGAAGAGCAAGAACGGCAGGGAGCTTAAGGCGCTCGAGCTGCCGGGCCTCTGGAACGGGGCCATGAGCGACTGGAGCACCGTCTTCGTGGAAGTGCCGCTCTCCACCTTCAACCCCGTGAAGACAGTCAACGACCTCCTGCGTGAGCAGCACCAGTAACCTCATCACAAGCCTTCAGAACCCCCGCCTCAAGCGCCTCGTGGCCCTTCAGCGCAAGCCCTCCGAGAGGGACGCCCAGGGCGCGTTCGCGCTTGAGGGCTGGCGCGAGCTGAGGCACTGCCTCTCGAGGGGCTTAAGTGTGGACGCCGTCTATTACTGCCCCGAGGTGGCGGGCAGCGAGCATTCCCTTTCAGAGATAGCCGTGCCCGGGGAGCGTGTCTACCTTGTCACGCCCGAGGTGTACGCCAAGATGGCTTACCGCGGAGGCACGGAGGGCGTGATGGCTGAGGTGCGCTTCGAGAGGCTGCGCCTCACGGACCTTAGCCTCAGCCGGGAGCCGCTCATTGTCGTGCTGGAGAGCGTTGAGAAGCCGGGCAACCTCGGGGCAGTGCTTCGAAGCGCCGACGCTGCGGGAGCGGACGCGGTCATCGTGTGCGACCCCCGGGGCGACCTTTACAACCCCAACGTCGTGCGCAGCTCCCTTGGCTCCCTGTTCACAGTCCCCTGCGTCTCGTGTAGTTCAGAGGAGTGCGTCGCCTTCCTCCGTGAGCGGCGGATAAGCATACTGACGGCTCAGCTCCAGGACAGTGAGCTGTATTACGAGACGGATATGCGTCGCGCCTCGGCCATCGCGCTGGGCAGCGAGGCGAAGGGCCTCAGTGACCTCTGGCGACAGGCGGCGGACGCGCACATCCGCATCCCTATGCTGGGCGAGCTCGACAGCCTCAATGTCTCGGTGAGCGCGGCCATATTGCTCTTCGAGGCTGTCCGTCAAAGGAGGCCCGCGGTGACCAGCGGCTACCCTTCGTAGTCCCCTCTACAGGCCTTTTGACGAAGAGGTCTACACCCCTTCGGGCAAAGAGGTATTACCCCTTCGGGCAAAGAGGTATTACCCTTTTGGTCACAGAGGTATTACCCCTTTGGGCAAAGAGGTATTACCCCTTTGGTCAAAGAGGTATTACCCCTTTCGCGACAACCCACAGTAGAGAATTAACGCCGTTCCCTTGTATGCCGCGCGCCTTTTCACTAACTTCGCCGCCGAAGCACTGCCTTTGATTGCCATGGAGACTAAGCGTGAAATCGTCGAGAACTGGCTGCCGCGCTACACCAACAGAGAGTTGGGGTACTTCGGCTCTTACGTGCTGCTGACCAACTTCAACAACTATGTGGACCTCTTCTGCGAGGAGATGGGCGCCCCGAAGCCTGACTATGACAGCAACATGCGCACAGTCACGGCCGACGGCATCACCATCGTTAACTTCGGCATGGGCAGCCCTAACGCCGCCATCGTGATGGACCTGCTGAGCGCCGTCAGCCCCAAGGCGTGCCTGTTCCTGGGCAAGTGCGGTGGGCTCTCGGACAAGACACAGAAGGGCGACCTCATCCTGCCTATAGCGGCAATCAGGGGAGAGGGAACAAGCAACGACTACTTCCCGCCCGAGGTGCCGTCGCTGCCCGCCTTCATGATGCAGAGGGCAGTGTCAACGGCTGTGCGTGACCATGGGCAGGACTACTGGACTGGCACCGTCTACACCACGAACCGCAGGGTGTGGGAGCACGACCAGCGCTTCAAGTCTTACCTCAAGACGACCCGCGCCCTTGCCGTGGACATGGAGACTGCCACGCTCTTCACCTGCGGCATGGCTAACCAGATTCCGACGGGGGCGCTGCTCCTTGTGAGCGACAACCCCATGACACCCGAGGGCGTGAAGACTGCCGAGAGCGACAGTCAGGTGACGAGGAGCTTCGTGAGAGACCATATACGCATAGGCATCAACTCGCTTGAGATGATTAAGCAGGACAAGTGGACGGTCAGGCACCTTAAGTTCGACTTCTGAGGCACGATGGGAAGGGAAGCGAGAACGACGTACCTTGAGGTGACACGGCAGGTGAGGGCAGGCTCCTACGCGCCCGTCTACCTGCTGATGGGCGAGGAGGAGTACTACATCGACCGTGTCTCACAGCTCATCGCCGACACCGCCATTAAGCCAGAGGAGCGTGACTTCAACCTCGACGTGGTGTACGGCAGCGAGGTGCGGGCGGGCAGCGTGGCGAACATGGCAAGGCAGTTCCCCTTGCTCTCTGAGCGAAGGGTAGTCGTGGTGAGGGAGTTCCAGTCGCTGCAGGACAAGGCAAGCCTGCTCCCTTACGTCAAGCAGCCGCTCGCGAGCACCGTGCTGGTGCTGTGCCACAAGCATGGTATGATGGACAGCCCCAAGGCTCTTCTGACGGAGATACGCAAGGCAGGCATCGTGATGGAGTCAAGGCGCTTGTTCGACAACCAGCTCCCCCCCTTCGTCAGCGACTACCTGTGCCAGCTCGGACTCGCCATAGAGCCCCAAGCCTCGCAGATGCTCTGCGACCACGTGGGCAGCGACCTCACGCGCCTTGCCTCAGAGATGGACAAGCTCCGCCTGCTCCTCGCCAAGGGAGAGACCACCGTAAGGGCAAGCCACGTCGAGGAGCTTACGGGCGTGAGCAAGGACTACAACAACTTCGAGCTGCAAGGCGCACTGGCTACCCGCGACATCCTTAAGGCTAACCGCATCGTCAACTACTTCAGGGACAACCCCAGGAGCTTCGCACTGCCGCTCACGCTCACCAGCCTCTTCGGCCTCTTCTCCGATGTCCTCACGGCTTACTACGCTCCCGACAAGAGCGACGACGGCATAGCCCGCTTCGTGGGCAAGAGCACGTGGGCTGCACGCCAGTCCGTCATCCCTGCCAGGCGCAACTACCGCGCCTCGAAGGTCGTCGACATCATCTCCGAGATACGCGAAACCGACGCCAAGGCCAAAGGGGTAGGGGGCTGCAAGACCCCGCAGGGCGAACTGCTTCGGGAGCTAATCTACTTCATTCTCCACTAATCCTCACCTTTTAGCTCCCTTTTCCCCTACACGTTTTTGTAGGGTTCTTTACCCGTAAACACTGCCCTCAACCCTCTTTTACCCCTCTCAGGAATCGATTATTTCCAAGCTCCTTGCCCCACGGTCGAAATGAGGCGAGTTTCACGGCAGCAAGCCCCTGAGGTAGGATAAACCCGATTTATGTTTATGTCGATACGGGTTTGTGAATGCCCGCAGCGATTCACGAAAGCCTAATACCAGTCTTCCCGAATCCTAATCACATTGAACCGCAGCATTAGCAATTAACAATCAGGAATTCACTTCCCCGAACGCCCCGTTGTCCAGCTGTTAGTCCCCTGATGAATATGCGGTTAAAGGCGGAGCATTGCCGTAACTCGTTGTATGCCAATGGAGTATAAGGTTATAGGCAAAGCAAGAGTTAGGCGAAGGAGTGCTTGGAAGCACCATTTCCTCGCATATAAGGCAGCGACAAGCTAAATGAGATTGTCCAAGAAGGCATAACTTGCTGATAACCAACAAGCGGGAGCTTTTAGCTGGCTTGCCTGCCTTCAAGCCCCTTAAGGGCTGTCTCCTTGCGGCAGTGTTGCCATAGCCTCGACGCAATTCGGCAAGCCGAATATCCGGAATATAAATCGATGGTTCGGACTTGCCGATGAGATTTATATACTGCGATATTGCTTCCTGAATCGCTTTTGCCTACCTTTGCGGCAGCCAGCACAAGACATTTACCCTAAAAGCTATGAAGGATCGTATCTACACTATCATGAAGGACAGCGGGATGAACCAGAAGGAGTTCTCGCAAGCCACTGGCATCGCCACCGCCACGCTGTCAAACATCTTCAACGGCAGGACATCTGCCACGCTCAACCACGCCAAGGCTATCCACCAGCACTTCCCCGACATTCGCATCGAGTGGCTTATCTTCGGGGAGGGGGAGATGCGTGCCGTCGAAGGCTCTCAGGGCGCTGGTGCCTCCGCCCCCACCCTGTTCGACCTTGCCCCGGCGGCGGCAGGGGGCAGGACACAGCCCCAGCCCCTAAAGCCCGCTGCCGGGATTGGCGTGGAGACTGTACTTGAGACGATGAAGGAGGCGGTGAGGGAGATGCAGAAACCCAGGCGAAGCGTGGTGGAGATACGCGTCTTCTTCGACGACGGCACCTACGATGTCTTTCAGGCAAACCGACAACCTTGAGGCGCGTCTAATCACGAGGGAAATGCTTACCTTTGCAGGGCTTAGACCTTAAACACTAACAATTAAACAGACTGGAAGACATGGTCAGAAGATTCATCCTTAACGAGGTATCTTACTTCGGAGCGGGGGCGAGGCAGGAGCTGCCGGGCGTCCTCGAGAGACTGGGCAGGCGGAAGGCCCTGGTGGTAACGGACAAGGGGCTGCTGCGGGTAGGCACGGCGCAGAAGGTGACGCAGGTGCTCGACGAGGCAGGCTTCCCCTACGAGACTTACAGCGAGATTAAGCCGAACCCCACGGTCACCAACGTGCGGACGGGCGTGGAGGCGTTCAAGGCTTCCGGGGCGGACTGCCTCGTGGCCATAGGCGGAGGCTCGTCGATGGACACCGCGAAAGGGATAGGCATCGTGGTTGCCAACCCCGAGTTCTGCGACGTTGTCTCGCTCGAGGGCGAGGCAGGCACAAGGCACAAGAGCGTTCCCATCATTGCCTTCCCCACCACGGCGGGCACGGGGGCTGAGGTTACCATCAACTACGTCATCATAGACGAGCGGAAGCAGAAGAAGATGGTGTGCGTCGACCCTAACGACATCCCGGCGGTGGCCATCGTAGACCCTGAGCTGATGTACACCCTGCCGCGCTCGCTCACCGCAGCCACCGGCATGGACGCGCTGACGCACGCCATCGAGGGCTACATAACGAAGGGGGCGTGGGTGATGAGCGACATGTACGAGCTGCAAGCCATAAGGATGATAGCCCGCCATCTGCCCGTCGCCGTTGAGCAGCCCACGAATGAGGAGGCTCGCGAGGCGATGGCTCTGGCGCAGTACATAGCCGCCCAGGCGTTCTCCAACGTGGGGCTGGGACTTGTGCACGGCATGGCGCACCCGATGGGGTCGCTCTTCGACGTTCCTCACGGCGTTGCCAACGCCCTGCTTCTGCCCACGGTGATGGAGTTCAACATGCCCCGGTGCGTGGAGAAGTACGGGGTCATCGCCAAGGAGATGGGCGTGGACACGAGCGGGATGACGGCAGAGCAGGCCGCGCAGGCTGCCTGCGACGCCGTCAGGCAGCTTGCCCTGAGGGTAGGCATCCCGCAGCATCTCACGGAGCTTGGCATAAGCGAGGGAGACATCCCGAGGCTGGCGGCGCAGGCCATCGAGGACGTTTGCACGCCGGGCAACCCGCGAGACGCCTCGGAGCAGGAGATACGCCAGCTCTACCTTAAGGTGCTTTGACACACAAAGCCGCCCGGCAGTGCGCTTGTGCCTGCCGGGCGGCTTGCTTCAAGGAAGCGGAGAAAGAGGGATTCGAACCCCCGGTACGGTTACCCGTACGCCGCATTTCGAGTGCGGTCCGTTCGACCACTCCGGCATTTCTCCGTATTGCTTAGTCTATCGTCCATTGTTCTCTTAGGTATTGCCTCGCCGCCTCGCGAGCCTCCTCGAGAGAGTGAAGCCTCCAGTTGCCGCACTCCTCCGCTGAGCAGCCGGGTATCTCGCCCTCGTAGCTCGCCAGTCGCCGGAACACGTCCCTAAGCAGAGGCTCCGCCTCGCTCGCCTCGACCTCTCCCCAAAGGATGAGATAGAAGCCCGTGAGGCAGCCCATCGGCCCCCAGTATATCACCCTGCCTCCCCACGTGGGGTCGTTGCGCAGCAAGGTTGCCGCTATGTGCTCGATGGTGTGAGAGCAGGCTGGCGTGAGGGCAGGCTCGCGGTTGGGCAGCCTGAGGCGCACGTCAAGCGTCGTGCAGACAGCCCCGTCCCAAGCGTCCCTCCTGCTGAGGTGAATGCCACGTTCGAGCGACGTGTGGTCAATGGTGAAGCTCTTAATCTTCTGCATAACGGGCGCAAAGCTACGCAAAAAAGCCGTTACCCAAAGCATAAGGCGACGGAAAATTGCCCCAAGGCAGGGAGAAAGCCAAGGATTGTCCCTAACTTCGCGCACGAAGAACAACGTTAACGCATCTCTATGAAAGGTATAGTACTGGCAGGCGGCAGCGGCACACGCCTCTACCCGATAACGAAGGGAGTGAGCAAGCAACTGCTGCCCGTCTTCGACAAGCCGATGGTCTACTACCCCTTGAGCGTGCTCATGAGGGCGGGCATCAGGGAGATACTCCTCATAAGCACGCCGCACGACCTTCCCTCGTTCCAACGATTGCTGGGAGACGGCAGCGACTTAGGCATCGCCCTCAGCTACGCCGAGCAGCCCAGCCCCGACGGACTGGCGCAGGCGTTCCTGATAGGGGAGAGCTTCATAGAGAAGGACGAGGTCTGCCTTGTGCTTGGTGACAATATCTTTCACGGCAACGGACTGGGGACGATGCTGAAGGAGGCTGCCCGTGACGCAAGGGATGGCAAGGCGACGGTGTTCGGCTACTGGGTGAGCGACCCCGAGCGTTACGGCGTGGCTGAGCTTGACGGGGAGGGCAACTGCCTGTCCATCGAGGAGAAGCCCCGCGCCCCCAAGTCGAACTACGCCGTCACGGGGCTTTACTTCTACCCGAACAGCGTTGTCAGCGTGGCTAAGCATATACGCCCGTCGGCACGAGGGGAGCTGGAGATAACGGCGGTGAACCAGCGCTTCCTCGAAGAGGGCAGGCTAAAGGTGCAGAGGCTCGGCAGAGGCTTCGCCTGGCTCGACACTGGCACCCACGACTCGCTCTCCGAGGCAAGCACATACGTGGAGGTGATAGAGAAGCGGCAGGGGCTTAAGATTGGCTGCCTCGAGGACATAGCCTTCCGCAAGGGCTGGATAACGGCAGCGCAGATGGAGCGCCTCGCACAGCCGATGCTACAGAGCCCCTACGGGCAGTACCTGCTGAAGGTTGTGCAGGACGCGAGGCGCTTCAGCAAGGAGGCGGACAGCCCTAAGCGAGACGAGGGCTGAGACATAGCAAGTCATTTCCCAAAATATAGCGCGACATTCGCAAAATCTTAGCAAGAGTATGAACGTGTTAGTGACAGGCGCGGGCGGACAGCTTGGCAACGAGATGCAGCTCGTCGCCAAGAACTCGAGGGACTGCTACGTCTTCACCGACGTGGTGCCGCCTTACCTACAGCTTGATATCACGGACGGGAGAGCCGTGCGGGAGGCTGCGGAGCGGTGGCAGATAGACTGCATCGTGAACTGCGCCGCCTACACCAACGTTGACCGTGCCGAGACCGATGACCAGCTGCTTTGCGAGAGGCTCAACGCCCTCGCTGTGGAGAACCTCGCCAAGGCGATGAAGCAGAGAGGCGGCTTGTTGGTGCATATAAGCACGGACTATGTCTTCGGCGAGGAGCCGTACAACACGCCCTGCCAAGAAGGGCAGCAAGGCACTCCCACTGGCGTGTACGGAAGGACTAAACTAAAGGGGGAGCAGGCAATCCTGCGCTCGGGCGTTGAGCATCTTATCATCCGAACAGCGTGGCTCTACAGCGAGTACGGCAGGAACTTCCTTAAGACCATGCTTCGCCTCACCAGCGAGAGGAAGGAGGTTCGTGTGGTCTTCGACCAGTGCGGCACGCCCACCTACGCCCTCGACCTCGCCCAAGCCATCCACCATATCCTCGAGAGCCGCCTCTTCAAGGGGCATTGCGGCACGTACAACTACTCCAACGAGGGCGTCTGCTCGTGGTACGACTTCGCACACGCCATAGCACAGATGGCAGGCAACACCCAGTGCCGTGTGCTTCCCTGCCACAGCACGGAGTACCCCTCACCCGTCAAGCGACCCAGCTACTCCGTGCTGGACAAGACGCTCA
>JAJPZF010000095.1:9702-12336 GCA_021204545.1 Prevotellaceae bacterium | reverse complement strand
CCGCCCACCGTGGACGAGAGCCACGAGGGCTTGTCCGTCAACTCGTTCCAGCTGCTGGAATAGTCGGGCAGGGTGATGTAGCCTTCCACAGGCTCGTAGGTGGCGTTGTTGACGACGATGCCCTCCAGCCCCGAACCCGTTCCGCCGATGACGGAAAGGACGCCACCATCCTTGCTCAAAGTCGATGTGTCTATTGGCAACAGGTCGAGCCAAGTGCTTGCCTTGTACTCGCCACTTTCGGCGTACATCGTAATTCCGCCCTTCACCACCAAGTCGCCGTTGATGTAAAGAACGCCCTCGGAAATTTCATTCAGTCCCGTCGAGCCGATGTCCAGCTTCTGGAAGCTGTACTGGGGGATGACGTAATCTATGTCCTCGTCCGAGCCCTTCTTGTAGACGATTTGGAACAGCAAGAGGTAGTCGCCAAGCTGGTTCTCGCGGATGATGAAAGAGTTGGGGTCTGCGTGTATCTTGCCGTCGCTCTCCCACCACAACGCGCCCCCTGCGAGGTAGCCCGTTCCGTCCATCCGTATAAGTGCCTTGGCAACGTCGTCGGGCATGCTGTCCGAATCGTAGGTGTCCTTGTCCTTCATCGCGCCGCCCCACCAAGACGCTATGCCTCCGCCGAGGGCGTCCGCGTCGTAGATGCCGCTCGTCCCGCTCATCACCTTGTACTCGCCGCTTTTCTCCTCGGTGTAGCCCAAAGCCAGCACGGATGACTGAATCAAGCCGCCTTCTATCGAAGTGTATTCCCGCAACGCCTTCTTCAGATATGCGTATTGCTTCCAGTTGTTGTAGTCGCTCGACAACGCCCAGTGGTCGATGGAGAACGGCTCTCCCGCCGCCTTGTCCTCAACGGCGTAGAGTATGTCGTTCGAGTACTTGTCCCCGTAGGTGGCGTTCAGCCACATGTCGCCGACACTGTAGGACTGCCCGTCCGCCGGCTGCTTCGTGAATATCTTCGGGAACGTCTCTTCCAATACCGAGCCGTCGCTCAGTGTCGTTCCCACTCCCAACTTGCCCTTTATCTCGACCTCGCTGCTTGTGACCTCGCCCGTGTCCTGGTCTTTCTCCTGCACGTATTTGACGTATGCGTTCCCGTCACGGTCGCCGATGTACATGTCGCCGTAAACGTTGAAGAACGCCTTGCCCGTGGTCTTGTCAACTCCGAAGGACACGACATCCTTTCCTGAAAAGCTGTATGAATCTATGCCCTCGTAAAGGGTTATGCTCGGCGAGAACGAGTCCACGGAAGAGAATATAAGCGCGTTCCTGCGGTCGGAATTGGCCCTTGAGCCCAATTGGCAAATAGTGTCGCCCGCAACGGGTATGTCACTGTCCGTGTCGCAGTCGGTCTTGCTCAAATCTATGTAGTCCTCCCCGACGGCTGTCACGAGCCGCCAGTAGTAGTGGTTGGCTATAAGGTTGTCCACTCCTTCCCTCGCGTTGAATATTTGGGAATACGCTTGGTCGCCCACTGCGAAGCGGTTCTCCACCTTCTCTCCCTCCTGCTCCGCGAGGAAGTGGCAGCGGTAGGCATCGTCTGTTTCCTCCACGGAGCTCACCTTGACGCTTCCGCCGGGGGTGATAACCTGCTTGCCGCCGACCGAGTCAACGTTGACTGTTTCCAGCTGTTCGAAATACGCCTTCAATCTTACGTAAAGCCTGTCGACCTCCGCCGTGGTTTCGCCCGTCTCGGAATCTTGGAAAACGGATGCGCCCGAAGAGCCGGACACGAAGTCGCCGATATAGAACCCTTTCTTAGTGGTTACACCATGGTCTGTCGAGTCGTCCTTGTCCTTCCGCAAGAAGGTGTTCAAGGCCCGCAGTGCGGAATACGCGTTGAAATTGGTGGCGGCGGCGGAATCGTTGGTCTTGATGAGGTACACTCCGGAAGAGCCGCTTCCCGACGTCGTGTATGAGTTGCCGTTGTAGACGAGCTCGCTCACCTTGTCCTCCACGTCCCCTATGCGGGAGTACTTCACGCTTTCGCCAACCTTGTAGACGGGATGGTCGTATGGTATGTCGAGGTTCACCGTGAAGCCCACCACGCGGCTCTCGCGCGGCACGTCGAATAGCGCGTCGTTGACGAGAAGGATGCGCTGTCCGGGCGCGAACGCGCGGGCTATGCGCAGGGATTCGACGCCTCCGGCATAAATGTATCCGGGATGCATGTCGCACTCATAGACGCCGTCGTCGACCATCATGTCGCGCAGGTACTCCACCGCGTAGCCGAGCAGCTCGCGCTCGGCTTCCGCTATCATCTTCTTGGTGGCGTCGGTAATCTCCCCCGTGGAGGTGTCCACGGCCTGCCAGTTGTACAGGACGAAGCCGTCGCCCTCCTCGGGACGCAAGGCCTCGCTCGGAAGCAGGCTGCCGTAGCTCTCGTTGGCCACGAGCTCGAACCACTGCGCGCCGTCCGGGGAGGTGTACTCAGTGTCCGTGTCGCCGCTTGCCCCGAGGAACATCACGTCGAACTCAAGGCCGTTCAGCCTACCGGAAGAAAACTTCAGTCCGAGCGTCTTGGCGGAGAGTATGTAGGCGTGCTTGAACCCGTCGTTCCCGAAGAACGTCGACTTCACGCGGTAATAGGGTTGCAGGTAGAGCGTGTTGCTCTACCTGCAACCCTATTAC
>JAJPZF010000095.1:0-9692 GCA_021204545.1 Prevotellaceae bacterium | reverse complement strand
GAGCGTGTTGCTGTCGGGATAACGCTCCGCGATGTAGGTGTCCGGGTCGAACGTCGTGTCCTTGTAGACGGGGTCGATGTCGTCGTACACGAGTGTGCCTTGGTCGCTCTCGTCGGAGCGGTCGAACATCTTCCAGTAGACGGACACCGCCTTCACCTCGTCCGCCGTGCGCGGGTAGATGTCTTCGGCCGTCACCACCGCCTCCACCGCCTCGGTGACGGCCATGGGCGTGAGCGCGGCGTACTCCTCCTCCGTGACGTACTCCTTCGTCAGGGTGACGTTGCCGTCCGAGTCCGTGCCCTGCGTGACGCGGTAGCCGCACAGCGTCACCTCTCCCTCGAGGTCGCCGTATCCTGTGTCCCCTATATAGACCTTGCTGCCGTCCTCGGCAGTCTTGTACCCGGTCGTGTAGACCTTGTTCCCGGACGCGTCGTAACGCCATGCGTCCACGTAGGGCACGTCCTCGGGGAGCATGAGGCGGCGCTGTACCACGCCGCCCACGGTGACCTCGTCCGCCGTGGAGCGGTAGTCGCTCTGCAGGTTGCGCTCCGCGCCGAAGGCGTATATCCTCGTGGCGTAGGCGCCTGCGGAATCCGTGCGCTTAATCGTCTCCGCCTCGACGCCGGCACGCACCTGCACGAGGTCTGAATGTTCGAGGCGGCCGAAGCGTATGCGGTTGTCCTCCATCCACCACTCGCAGTGGAAACTGTCCGCCATAAGGGAGAGCGCATCGAAGATGTTCACGCCCGAATAGCTGATGTAACGCGCCTCGGTGTCGGCCCGGTCCCAGTCAATCCCGTAGGCGAACGCCTCGCCGCCGTAGGTGTAGCCCAATGCCGTGAGGTTTCTCAAGAGCACTTCCAGATGCACGTCGAGCGTGGCCGTGAGACTCCACGATGCCTCGCCCTGCGCCTCCTCGCCGAGGCTGACCGCCTGCGCGATGTAGCGGAACATCTTGTTCTTCCACTTCATGTAATAGGCGTCCAGACGCAGCTCGTAGTCGTAGCCTCCAGTGGACGTGTTGAGTTCCGGCTTGGGGAAGTCGCACACCTCGTAGCGCTTGCCGAACTGCCCCGCCGTGCCTTCGTCCATGACGGGCGTGAGGTCGGCCCAGTCGCCCAGCCGCAGGTATATGGGTTCGGCCGTCGTGAATGGCAGCGTGATGTAGTCCTCCACGCCAATCTCGTAGTGTCCCTCGGCCCCGTCGTTCAGGCCGACGACGAGTATGCGCGACTCCACCACGGCGTTCCACGAGCCAAGCAGCGAGCCAAGCGCGACGCGCGTGCCATCCTCCTTCAGCAGCTCGCTCTCGGCGGTGAGCCCTTCCAAGACATCGCCGTTGCGCGTCACCGCCGCTGAATCCGCCACGGTGTACTCCTTGCCGCCGACCTTCAGGCGCGGCACGCCGGCGCGGTATTCGTAACGCGCCACTACGAGGCATGTGAGGTTGTTGTCCATATCTTGATTATTTGATAATTCAACTTCTGTATGTCGGGTCGGGCTCCTCGAACTTCACGGCCACGGTGCAGAACGTGCGCCGGCGGTTCCCGGCGTATTCCGAGGGTTTCTTGTAGACGAGGTGGTACACGTCACCGCCCGTGCCATCGTAGAGCACCTGTACGGTCACCTCCCCGGCGTAGAGCAGGTCGTAGAACGCCGCGCGGTGCTCGTTGAACTCCGCCTCGGTGTCGCCGTGTATGTTGAAGCGCAGCGTCACCTCGCGGGATGCCCTCCGCGCGTTGTCGGTGATGACCGTCTTGCCGTGCGTCAGGCGCGACGTGCCCTCTATGTAGTCCTTCATCGGCGCGGGTGAGGAGAGCGCGTCGATGAAACCGCTGCCCATCACGGCTCCGCAGAGGTCCCAAGCGTCGTGCCCGTTTATCAAAAGTTGTTCCTTCTGGCTTGTCATAGCTTGTCAGTGTTCTCCTTTACAAGTTTCAGGTATCTGTTCGTCTCGGCCAGCCGCTGCGCGGACAGGACCGTGTTCTCGTTGATGGCCTGCAACTCCAGATAGGAGGAGGCCAGTATGTCGCGCGAGTCGCGCGCGATGTCCGCGACGCCCTCGACCGCCGCCACCTGCTCGGCGATGAGGCCCATCATGTCGGCGATGTTCCCCGCCATGCCGCCGACCTTGTCCAATATGCCGTAGCCCGCCTCCTGAAGGGCGGTGAACCTTCCGTTGAGCTCTTCGCCGGTGTCCTCGCTCATGGAGGAGAACGCGCCCGTGGAGGCCGACTGGGAATACCCCTCGCGCGACCATCCCATGGTGGCGTAAAGGGACTCTATCTCGGCTTTGGCGTCGCTCACGATGTCCATATAGCTGTCCTTCAGCTTCGACTGCTCCGCCGAGGTGAGCGTGCTGCCTGACTCCATGGCCGCTTTGAAATCCTCAAACCACGATTCCAGACGTTCGGCGTAAGTGTCCGATATCATGGAGGATATGACGGCCTCCTTCATCATGCTCTCGAAGTCGTCGGCGAAGTCCGCCGCGCTGTGCGTCATGTCGGAAATGGCGGACTTGAACTGGTCAACCACGGAGTCGAAGGTCGTGGCCGTGAGCTTGGTGGCGTATTCATCCTGTAGGTCGAGCAACTCCTGATAGTAGTTGCAGTACTCGTCCATGTACTGTGCCGCGTCCCTGTAGCCGTCGTCGGCGAGGTTCTTTATCTTCGCGTAGTAAGACGCCGCGTAGGTGCTCACGTTCCACATCTGCTCCGAGGTGAGGTTCCAGAAATCCGAGGCGCTCGTGACGGTAACGCCCGCCGCCTCGGACACCGCTTTCCAGTCGGAGGCGGTCATGCCCTTGTTTATCTTGGTGTTCGACGACTTCTTGCCGCCGATGCCGAGGAAGCCGTTGCTGTAGTCCGCGCCGCTGCGCGACATCATCTCCTGCGTGTTGGCCTGCGCGTTCTCGAGGTCCGCCAACGCATTCTCGTAGGTCTTCGACGCGTCGGCCAGCGACGTGGTGTTATCGCCCATGACCGTGGTCAGGGCCTTGATTGCCGTCTCGAGGTCCTTGTTGGCGGAGGTCATCTTCTCTATGTCCTCCTGAAGGTTTGTGTCCCTCTCCCCGAACAGCTTGCTGCCCGTCCACTTGCCGATGGCGTTGCCGAGCGTGCGGAAGCTGCCTAACACGTCCGCCGCCACCCCTACGATGTTGCCGCTCTTTAAGTCCTCTATACCCTGCGTGGCATATTGGGAACTCTCCGCGAAGTCCTTCCACCCTTCCGCGAACTTGCTGTCCCCGAGCCCCATCTCGTCCAAGAGGTCGTTCATGGACTGCACGTTTGCGTTGACCTTCTTGACTATCATCTCCACCATGGCGAAGCTCCCCGCCGCGCCAGCCGCACCCTCGCCCATTCCCGCTATCTGGTCGGTGGTGCTGTCAATGTCGCCGTTCAGCCCCGTTATCGTTCCCGCCAGCTCGTTGGACTGGTTCTGCAGCGACGACAGGTCGACGAACATGCCCGACACGTCGTCTTTCTGCTCCTGCGTGGAGCCCGCGTCGGCCATCTGGTGGAGTATGTCGTCCGCCGCCTGCATGTCGATGTCGTCCACGTCGAGGTGTACGCCTATCTTCTCCTCCACGTAGTCGCATATCTGCTGCTTGACGTCGAGTATCTGGTTGTCCACGTCGAGCTTGTCCGCTTCCGCGCGGTTGAGCTGGTCCTGAAGGTTGACGAGGTCCTCCTGCAACTTCCGCTGCTCGCGGGTGCGCTCGTTCACGAGGCCGAGCGCGTCCTTCCACGTGCTGGAGCGGTCGATGAGCTGCTTGTTTATCTCGGCCAGCTTGTCGCCGAGCACCTTCGCCTGTTCCGCCGTGAGGTCCTTGTCGGAGAGCATCTCGGTCAAACGCCCTTTCAGGCTGTTCAGGTATTCCGTCGAATAGTTGTCTATCTTGGCGAAGATGGCACCCCAGTCGGTGTTGTCGAGGAACTTCATGTCCACCTCTTTCAGATCCTTGTCCTTCTGTGCGGTCAGCTGCATCTTCTCGCCCAGTGTTTGCGCAGCGCGTATCTTCTCCTCATACTCCTCGGTGATGGCGAGCTTCTGCTGCTCGTAGGTGCCGTAGGATTTGAGATAATCGTTCAGCGCTTCCTTCTCCTGCCGCCATACGTCCTCCTCCTGCCTGTCGCGCTTGGCGGAGTTGAGATTCCGGGCGCGGTCCGTCTCCGCCTGCTGCTCTTCGGTGAGCCCGTTCGCGCCAAGGCCCGTCACGCCGGCCGTCTTGTTCGACTGCCTCCACTTGGCTTCCTGCTTGGCTATCTCGGCCTCCTGCGCCTCGTAGTCGGCGCGTATCTTCTCGAGCTTCTTCCCGGTGCCCTCCTCCATGAGGTCGGTCTCGGCCTGCTGGTTCTTCTGCCGAAGAGCGAGCAATTCCTGCCCCAGCTGCTGCTGCTGTTTCAGCTGCTGCTGTTGTTGTCTGAGGGCGCTCTCGCCCATCTTGGCTATGGAGGATTCGGTTCGCGCGAGCGTGGCGAGCCGCTGCGCCCCCTCGCGCTCGACGGCCGCGACGCGTGCCTTGGCCTCGTTCTCCGCCTTCTCCGCCTCGAGCGGGTTGGTGGTAAGGGCGTTTTCCCTCTGTACCAGCTCGAGGTTCTTCTTGGCGTATTTCAGCTCCTCCTGCGTGAGCTCGTCGTTGTATTTCTTGTATTCATCGAGGGCTTTCTTGCGCTCGCTCTGCGACAGGCTCGTGTTGCGGTAAATGGCGCCTTGCTCGGCCATCTTCATGCCGATTTCCTCGCGGCGTACCTTGAACTGCGACTCGTCCATCTCGAGCTGCTGCCGCTCCGAGGCTATGCTGGCACTCTCCTCGGCCGCGCTTTTGGCCTTGTTCACGGCTTGGGCGGCCTTGTCGCTCAAGTTCTCCACGCCGGTGGCAAGCTGCATGAACTGGTCCCCGAGCTCTTTCAATGACTCCTTCGCGTCGTCCCATTGGAAATTGAAGGCGTTCTTGACGACATCCCCGAACTTCGTGAAGATTCCTCCCACGGCCTGCACGCGGTTGAGGAGGTTCGTCTTGAGGGCTTCCCATAGCGACGCGATGGCCTTCTTCGGCTCGGTGAACGCGGTGTAGATGGCCTTGCCTACCCTCAGCACTATCTCCCCGAGTTGTCCTAAAATGCCGTTCACGTATCCCGTTATCTTCGCGAAGGCACGCTGTCCCTCGGCGGAGGACGTGAACCACTTTTTCAGGGCCATGAGAGCCAGCACGATGGCTCCGATTACCGCTCCAAGCGGCGTGGCGATGAACGCCAGCCCCGCCCGCGTCATGCCCTGTATGCCGCTTATTGCGGAACGCAGCGGTCCGGGCAACTGCCCCAAGATGGCCTTGTAGTTGTCGTA
This sequence comes from Prevotellaceae bacterium, assembly GCA_021204545.1. Lineage (GTDB taxonomy): Bacteria > Bacteroidota > Bacteroidia > Bacteroidales > Bacteroidaceae > Physcousia. The sequence continues at coordinate 4,346 of JAJPZF010000095.1, read as the reverse complement.
GCCGCCGAGCATCCTCGTCAAGACGCTGTCGTGCTCGCTTATCTCTTTGGATATGTCGCTCCACCCTTCCGCCGCTTCCCGTTGCTCGGCTTTCAACGCAGCGAGGCGCTCCTCCGCCTTCAAGAGGTTTTCCGAAAGGGTGTTGTACGTCGCTGCCGCCGCCTCGAGCTCGTCGGACGTCGCGCCGCCCGAGTTCTGCAAGGCCTCGTATGCCTCGCGCGCCTCGCCCACGCTTCCGCGCAGCCCCTCGATGGCGGTCTCCTGCTCGGCGATGGCCTCGTTTAGCTCGTAAAGTTTCTCCTGCGCCTCCGAAGCCCTGCCGCCGAGGTCCGTTCCCAGCGCGGCGGCCGTCTGCGCCGCCTTGAGCTCGCACTGACCAAGCTCGTCCGATGTCTCGGTCAGCTCCTTGGTCAGTGCGGACGTGTCGCCGCCCTCCGCACCGATGGATGCAATCTCCTCGCGCAATCCGCTGATTCTCTCGCGCAGTTCGTCGACACGTTGCATGTCCTCTTCGCTGGCAAAGAGCATGGGTACCTTGGCGGTATCACCGCCCTGTCCGGTGAGCGACAGCACTTCTTGAAGTGCGGAGCGGTAGTCGGCGGTGTCGGCGGAGAGCTGCCGAATCTTGCTTATCTCTTCGTTGATGTCTTCGGTTATGGCTTTCAGCCCGTCGGCGTCGCCGCGCTCGAAGGCGTCACGGGCGTCCTCCTTCCAGCGGTTGACAGTGGCCACGCTCTGCGCCAGCACGGTCTCGTTGTTCTGTATGGCGAGGGAGAGGGCGTCGATTTTCTCCTTCGTGTCCCCCGTCCGCAACGCGTCGAGCTGCGACGCCGCGCCTCTCGCGCCCGCGGTAAACGAGCCGAAGCCTTTGGCCGCCGACTCCACGCTTGTCACTACGTCCCGCTCGAGGTGCGCGCCGTAGTCCGCCGCCGCCGTGACAAGCTGCCGCATGCGTCCCGTGCACTCCGTCAACCGTCCTTCCAGACGCGCTATTTCCTCCGGGGTACCGGTCTTGGAAAGGTCGCCGAGAGCGGTCTGAAGCCGCGCGACTTCTTGCCGCAGCCGTATGACCTCCTCGTAGTCTGCCTCGACTTTGAAGGCGAGTGTTGCCATAATCTTCTATTTGAACGCGCCTTCTCCGAACATCTCGGCTTCGGTCACCTCCACCAGCTTCTCGCCGTAGCAGACGCGCAGCTTGTCCTTTTGCATTATCAGCAGGTTGCGGTATGGTATGCGGTCAATGACCTCGTCGTAGGTCAGTCCCAGCGTGTCCATGAACGACGCAATCTGCCCGAGCAGGCAGTCGTTGCCTATAGTCTCTGTTTTGCTACCGTCCCGGCTACGTTCCTCGCCAAAAGCGATAGCTTGAGAAAATCCTCCGTGGAGAGCAGCCCGTAGACCGTCTTGAGCGCGTCCTTCAACTCCTCCGGAGTCCCTTCCGAGAGCGCGGCGGCGAGCGTGTCGTCGCCATGGATGAACCACGACAGGGCGCGCGGCAGGGCCTCGAGGTTGTCGGGGGAGGATATAATCTCCATCAGGGTGGCGGCGCCCGCCACCGCCGACAGGCACCGGGCCGCGCCCGCCAGACGGCGTATCGTGGGAGGGTCCACGCGGTACGCCCTGCCGGCCACCACCACATGTCGGAAGTCGAGCCCCAAGAGGGCCTCGCTCACTATCTTTGCCGCTTCCATAACGTCTTGTGTCAAACGAAAAAGGGACGGGCGGGCATAGAGCCTTCCCGCCCCTTCAAACAACAAACCAAAACCTTATTACAGAACGCCCGCGTTAATTGCCGGCAGACGTGGTGGACGTGTCGGAGATGTCCACGGAGTCGCCGCTGTACTTGTACTCGTCCGAAACGCCGTCCGTGTCGTTGTCGTTCGCCGTGGCCGTGATGCCCAGACCGATGGCCTTCTCCTGCGTGTCGTTCTTGGCGACGATGGCGGCGTTGGTGAAGACGATGTAGTTGCCCGTCTTGGTCATGGCCACGACACCCTTGTAGATGACACCCTCGATGGAGGTCGAGGCTGCCCAACCGATGACGTTGTTGTCCGAATCCTTCTGGAGCGTGCCGCCCATGAGGGCCTGCAAGTCCTTGTACTCGAATGCGCCCATGGTCCACGAGATGGACTTGTCGCCTTCCGTGATCTTGTCCGTGTAGTACTTCTTTCCGGTGAGTTCGTTGATGTAGTCCGTTGTCTCGGGGTCCCCATGCTCGTACTTGAAGGTGTCCTTGTGGGAGTTGCCCACCTCGGTGGTCGATTCCGCCTTAATCCACGCGGCGAGCGTCGCGGGCGTGACGGCGGCCGTGAAGACCTCTCCGTACCATATTCTCTTGATTCCGATAAATTTAACTGCCATAATTTCAATAATTTAAAACGCTGAATAATATCCTTACATTCACATAGTGGCACTTGAGCGCCGTGTCCTCCTCGATGCCGACTGTGTCGGCGGCGTAGCGGTAGGCCGTGCCGTCCCATTCGCCCACGGTGTCCTCGTCGAAGGCTTCGTGCGCCTGCCTTTCGAGCTCCGCCAGCCTCACGAGGTCGGCTTGAGAGTCCGTGTCCGGGACCATGAGGTTGACCTCCGCGTAGCTGTGCTTCCAGTAGGTCTCGTTCTTCTGGGACTTGGCGCGTATCACGACGCGCTCCTCCCCGAGCTGCTTGTCCGCGTCCGGAACGTTGCCCCACGGGTAGCGCGCCAGTCCGAAAGGCTCAACGGTCTTGTAGAGGATGGCCTCGATGTCCGATACGGTTATCATACCTCCTCCTCCATCCGCTTCCTTACATGCAGCGCCGCGCCCGAGAGCACGTCGTAGCCTTTGGATTCGACGAAAGAGGCGTAGGGCGCGTCGTTGACGAGCGTCACGCCGTCGCGGCCGGCCTCGACACGCGAGGAGCGCCGGAGCGTGCCGGTGCGGTCCTGATAGGTGCCGTTCTCCTTGGCGTACCCGACGCCTTCCTGCCCGACCTTCTCTTCCCGCCCGACGACCTCGCCGAAGCCCTTCTCGAAGAAGCCCGGCACGTCGCTCATGTCGACGCGGAGAGTCAGTTTAACCATAGGTCGCACCTCCCTTCCAGACCGTCCGCCCAGCAGCGGGCGTTCTTTATCACCTCGCCCTCGCCGACCGTCTCCCCGTCAGCGTCCAGACAGCGCACCCGGGTGCCCAGAGCCACCTTGTCGCCCTCGTAGACGACGTGGTAGGCGTAGACCCACAGACGGCCGTTCACGGACACCTCCCGTTGCTGGGAGTTGTCGTGGCAGAAGCACACGCAGAGCTCGGTCCATGTCTCCGAGAAAGTGCCCGTCTCAATCCTTCCGGCGTCGTCCCTCTCCGGGGCGGTGACGGAACGGACCATGAGCGTATGGGGAGCGGCTACAAGCATCTTACAAGAACCTTACCTTGGGTTTGTCCGTGAGCTCGTCATCGAGACCGTAGCGGCGGCACAGGTATGCGTAGTAGTCCATTATGCCCTTCGTGTCGCGGGACTCGGAGCGCGAGTGCCCGTTCTCCGACACGGACCATGAACTGCCGCGCAAGAGCAGGGACGGTATGAAACGGGCGATGCCCACCGAGACGGCGTCGCGCACGGCATCCGTCATCTCGGCTTCCCCGTCCACTCCCGCCTCTCCGGTTATGTCCAGCAGGTCGGCCTCGGTAAGCGTGAAGCCGAAACTCGAGAAGCGTCCCTTTATGTACTCCGCCACGGTCATCGCTTAGGCGATTTGGCTCAGGTCGAAGTTCGTAATCAACTGGGGGCCGGCAATCTGCGGAATCCACTCGGCAGTGTACTCCATGTAGCGCCCTTCCTTGTCGCGGTAGTTCGAGATGAGCATCTGGCCGTCCGCCGGGGTGTAGGTCCTCCCCGCTACCGGGTCGGTGGCCTCGTAGGGCGTGTGGTGCCTCATATACCCGACTTTGTCGGCGTAGAGCATCGTGATGCGGTTGTCCGCGTAGACCTGCACGTTCTTGCCCGTCTGGTCCTTCACGTAGTCCTCCTTGATTTCGATGGCCGGCAGCCCGATGCCGGTGAACACGTCGGAGGCGAGCTGCGAGGAGATGAGGCCCGTGGAGAGCTTCATCTGGTTCGAGCCGAAAACCATCTTGTACTGGTCGCCGAACTCCGAGCTGCCGATGATGAACTTGTTGAAGGTCGTTCGCGTCATGAGCATCTTCCGGTAGACACCGTAGTCGGGCATGAGCGATTGCAGTTTCTCCCTCAGGTAGGAGATGAAGAGCGTCTTGCCGGAGCTGTCGGTCTCCATGTCCGAGGCCGTCGGCGTGACGAAGTTGAACGGCAGGGAGATTTCGAGCACCTTGTTGACGGTGTTGCCCGAAGCGATGG
>JAJPZF010000001.1 GCA_021204545.1 Prevotellaceae bacterium | reverse complement strand
AGGGGGCGACGAGGAAGTGGTACAGCCCCGTGTAGAATATCCTTGCCTCACGCTCGGTGCGGAAGGTTGCCTTCACCCTGCCCAGCTCCTCCTCCCAAGCCTCCTCAGCCTGCCTTCGTGTCGCCTCGAAGTCCCAGCCGGGCAGCTCGTAGGCCATGTTGAGGCGGGCGTTCATCTCGTTGGTGGGCGAGAGTGCTACCTTGGCAAGCACCGTCTCCCCCGGGCCGACCTCGAAGGTTGCTTGTGCGTAGGGCGACGAAGGGGAGGCGGAGAGCCAGTTGTGTATAGGCTTGGAGAACTGTATGTAGAAGAAGACCTGTTGCCTCTCCGCCCAGCCTCGGCTCTCACGAAAGCCAGCGACGGTGAACTCGTCCAGTTGGTACACCCTTGAGCAGGTGCGCTCGTCGGCGGTGGCGTTCTCAAGGTCTATGACGACGCGGGCGTTGTTAGAGCCTCGGGGGAAGGTGAAGCGGTAGAGAGCCACACGAGCCGTCGCCGTTATCTCCGTTCGTATGTTCCCGCGGTCAAGCACCACGCTGTAGTAGCCCGGGCGTGCCACCTCCCTCAGGTGACTGTAGGAAGAGGCGAGCCCTTCACGTGAGAGCTCCACCTCCTGAAGCGTGGGCATTAGGGCGATGTCCCCAAGGTCGCCCCTGCCCGTGCCGCTGAGATGCATCTGGGCGAAGCCAACGATACTATCGCCATCGTAATGATAGCCCGAACACCAGTCCCAACCCGTCTGTAGCTGCGTAGGACCAGCGTTCACCATTCCCTGCGGAACGTTAGCCCCGAGGAACACATGTCCGTGTCCCCCCGTGCCTATCATCGGGTCAACGTAGTCGGTGAGCTTCTGTGCCTGCGAGAGGCAAGGAACGAGGAGCAGGGCGATAATGATAATGCGTCTCATAGAGTTATTGCTTATACTGCGGGCAAAGATAGATAATAATCCCTACCTTCGCGCCGATATGGAACGCAAAGGCACATACATAGCTTACGACGCCTCGGGCATATCCGACAGCGTGAACAGCAACCAGCACACCTTCAGGCAGCTCTCCGAGTGGCAGCGCAGCCAGCCCGACGGGTTCTGCTTCGTGAACATGCAGGGTATTCAGTTCTCCACCGAGCATAAGGACTTCCTGGACAGCACTATGAAGTCGTACATGCTCAAGGAGATGGCTTCGGCGGACAACATGCTTGTCGTTGCAAGCCCCGTCGTTAACACCGAGAGCCCGATACTCAACTGGCAGATATCCCGCGGCGTTAACCGCTTCCACCTGCCTGTCGTCATCGCCTACTACGGGCAGGAAGCAGTCTCGGAGGAGTCGGTGCGGAAGTACTGGGTGTGGCTGCCCGAGAAGCTGAGGAAGTACATATCGAGGCAGAGCTGGTGCCGTATGGCGCACATCCCCCTGACCAAGGACAAGCTGCGGCGCGCCATTAACTTCTACTCTGCAAGCCAGCAGCGTTACCCATGGGACACGATGACGATATTCTGAGCCACCAGAAGCCCAAGCGCGGACTGGTGCTTGAGGGCGGAGGCATGCGGGCAATGTTCACGGCTGGCGTCATGGACGTTATGATGGAGGCCCGGGTGCCGTTGGACGGCATCGTGGGCGTCTCCGCAGGGGCAGCCTTCGGTGTCAACTACAAGTCGGGGCAGGCGGGGCGTGTGGCTCGCTACAACCCACGCTTCGCCCCCGAGGCGCGCTATATGGGCGTGCGCTCCTTCCTCACTACCGGCAACTTCATGAACGCCGAGTTCTGCTACCACACCGTTCCCACCAGGTACGACGTCTTCGCCTTTGACGCTTACGAGCGCGACCCGATGGAGTACTACGTGGTGTGCACGGACGTTGTGAGGGGTGTACCAGTGTACCGGCGGCTCCCACGGCTTGACTACGAGGGCATCGAGTGGATACGCGCGAGCGGCTCACTGCCCATCATCTCCAAGCCCGTGCGTCTCCAGGGCGGTCTCTACCTTGACGGAGGGCTGACGGACTCTATTCCCCTTCGCTTCTTCCAGCAGCTGGGCTACGGGCGGTGCGTGGTCATCCTGACCCAGCCCCGCGGCTTCCTGAAGCGGCGGACACGCCTGATGCCCCTCTTCCACGTTCTTATGCGCCGCCATCCCCGTGTTATCAGCCTGATGCGCCACAGGCACAGGATGTACAACCGCCAGCTTAAGTTCATACACGAGCAGGAGATCCTGGGCCGCGCCCTCATCGTGTGCCCAGACCGGGAGATAGACGTGAGCCGCGTCAGCCAGCGCCCGAGGGAGCTTCGGCAGGTGTACGAGACGGGCAGGAGGAAGGGTGAGGAGCGGCTGCCGGAGATTAAGGCTTTCCTCGGTTTAGGTGTATTAGAGGCGCCGCAAAAGAGGTAATACCCCTGCGGCCAAAGAGGTAATACCTCTGCGGCAAAAGGGGTAATACCTCTGCGGCCAAAGGGGTAATACCTCTTTACCCGAGGGGGTAATACCCCTTTGCCGAAGGGGGTATAATGGGTGTTGCGAAGGGTATTTTTACTAACTTCGCGCCGACGAGTTAAGGCATGGCACAATGAATGAGAATGGCATCGTGGCGGGCGACCTTAGGGTGCTGGAGCTGCTCTCGCAGACCTACCCCAACGCCAGTGTTGCAAGCACCGAGATAATCAACCTGCAGGCGATAATGAACCTGCCGAAGGGGACAGAGCACTTCATGGCTGACATACACGGCGAGTACGAGGCGTTCCTCCACATCATGAAGAACGGAAGCGGGCGCATCAAGCGCAAGGTGAGCGACCTCTTCGGCTTCACCCTCGGCGAGACGCAGATAAGGGAGCTGTGCACGCTCATCTACTACCCCGAGCAGAAGCTCGAGATAACGAAGGCGTCGGGGGCGGACATGGACGAGTTCTACCGCACGAACCTCTACCGCCTCATCCTCGTGCT
>JAJPZF010000240.1 GCA_021204545.1 Prevotellaceae bacterium | reverse complement strand
CTCCACCACTACAATGTATACCTTGATAAGAAGGACACGCTTGGTCAATACAAAGTGCGACGCTTATGCGAGATACTCAATGTGCGTTTTGGGGTCTTCCGCAATGTACAAACAATAGACTCCCGAGAAAGCTTGTTGTTGCAACTCACAGATTTACTCATCGGTGCAGTCTCATACGATGTCAATGACGAACACAAATTGAACCGTGCGAAGTTGCTCGTAATTGAAAGGATTAAGCGACATGCTAAAATTGACTCCTTGACCACCTCTAATGATTCCAACAAACTCAATCTCTTCTTCGTTAATCCTTAATGTTCTGCCCACTTGCCTTTCAACCTAATAAAAATATATAATCAATTGCTTGAGTTAGCAGGAATGGGTGAACGTGAACGCACTGCCTCATTGCGCAGGGTATTCAATCGTGACATTCGGGACAACCACAATTTCTGTTTCCGCGGCAAGCCGATCCTCCCAACGCCAAAGAAAAATGACGAGATTGATATGGAAAGGCTGTTTGACCACCTCACTACACGGGAGGTTGACAAAGAGAAACACCATCGTGAATATGACAGAAAGCGGTCGGAACGTTTACATTGGATAAACTACCACGTCAAACAATCAAAGCATGACAACATGCTACATTTCTCTGTAGCGGAACCACAAGGCAACCGAACGTATATCTATGACACTGACGAGAAATATGTGATTGTTCTTGAGCCATTACGAGACGGCAAGTCTTATTACTTATTAACCGCTTACCCCTTAGAAGGCAAAGATCTCAAGAGAAACAAGATTATGAACAAGTATTACAAGCATAGATTGCCTGATATTCTGTGATTAACCTTGCGCATAAGGACATAAAACGGCCATAAGCAAAGGGCGTTAAGGATCGATGCCTTAACGCCCTTCAGATTTCCTTCTCTCGAATGAGAGATGAACTACGTGTGCAAAGTTAGGGATTTCTGTTATTCCTGCAAAGTTTTCGCCACTCAAATAAGAGTATTTGGAGTTATCCTTACTTTATCCCGCAGAACGAGGCGAAGCACGCGTTCTTGTGGATAACGTCCGTCTGCGTGAAGCCCACTTGCCTCATCAGCCTAAGCTGGTAGGAGAGCGGGCGCGGAGTATCCTCCCGACGGACGGCGGCAAGGTGCTCCTCGCGGGATGTCTTGGCGCCTATCTCCTCAAGGTGGGCGGCGAAACGCTCGAAGGCATACGTGTTGAGCTGCGGCACGTCTTGCAGCACAAGGTCGGAGATTAGAAGGCAACCGCCAGGCCTAAGCAGGCTGTACAGCCGACGGAATGTGCTTTCCCAGTCATCGTCGGTGCGCAGATGGTGGAGGACTGCGCCGGCGAGGATGATGTCGAACGAGCCAGCGGGCAGCGGCACAGTGCGGAGGTCGCCGTGGATTGCCTCGACATCAGCCTGCGACACCTTAGACACCCGCTCCACCGCCCGTTCGAGCATGCGGCCGCTAAGGTCGACAAGCGTGCAATGCACGGCGGGAAGCTTCTCAAGCATTTTCAGGGTGAAGTTGCCCGCCCCGCAGCCAATGTCAAGAAGGCGGCTTGCCTGGGGGGCGATGCGCCGTGCCGCCTCGGTCGTCACCTCGAGGAGCAGGGGAGCGTCGATGAGTGCGCTCTGCCCTTGCTCCAAGTTGGAGAACGTCGCCACGTCGTTGTCGAAGCGCGCCTCTATCTCTTTCGTTGATGCTTTGTCCATAAAGTTATCTTTCTTGTTCTTGTTGCAGTATCTCCTGCATCTCGCTGACGATGTCGGGATGCTCGCTTGCCACGTTGGCCTCCTCATAAGGGTGTTGCATATCATACAGCTGAGGCAGCGGGCTGTTGCCAGTCTCCACGTTGGGCCCGACTATAAGTCTTCCGCCCTCGTTCGGCTCAATGTACTTCCACTGACGAGTGCGGACGGAGCGGGCGTGACTGGAAGAGAGTTCGATGACGTAAGGGCGGTCGGCAGTGTCCTTGCCGAGGAGTGTGGCGAGGCGGTCGTGGCTGTCGGGGGCTGACCCTTCGGGGAAACGCGCCCCGAGCAGCGAGCCGAGCGACCGCAGCCAGTCTATCTGCGACATCAGGGCATCGCTCTCCTCTCCCGCAGGCACAGAGGCGGGCCAGCGCACTATGGCTGGCACGACGGTCCCGCCCTCGAAGGCACTGTATTTCCAACCACGCCACGGGCCCGCCGGCAAGTGGTCTCCCACCAGCTCCACAGCTTGGTCCCGGTAACCGTCATCGAGTACGGGGCCGTTGTCGCTTGAGAGAATGACGAGCGTGTTATCGGCGAGTCCCAGTTCGTCAAGCGTCTCGAGAACCTGGCCCACGCTCCAGTCGAACTGCAAGATTGCGTCGCCCCGCAGTCCCATAGGGCTGGTGCCGCGGAAACGCTCGTTGGGGAAGCGCGGCACGTGGACATCGTTCGTGGCGAAGTAAAGGAAGAAGGGCTCGCCCTCGTGCTGGCGGATGAAGCGGACGGCGTGTGCCGTGATGGAGTCGGCGATGTTCTCGTCCTTCCACAGTGCCGTGCCTCCGCCCCGCATATAGCCTATGCGCCCGATGCCGTTAACGATCGACTGGTCGTGCCCGTGGCTGGAGCGAAGGTTGAAGAGCAGTTCGGGGTTGTCCTTGCCAGTAGGCTCGCCGGGGAAGTTGCTCGTGTAGCTCACCTCGATGGGAGCGGAAGGGTCGTAGTTGGCCACAAGGCCGTTCTCGATGAACACGCAAGGCACACGATCGGCCGTCGCTGCCATGATGTAGTGATAATCGAAGCCGAGGTCGCCAAGGGCTTCAGGGAGCGGGGCGTTCCAATCCTGCGCGCCGGTGGAGGAGCCGAGACCCAGGTGCCATTTCCCCACGGCGGCGGTGGCGTAGCCTGCGCTCTTGAACATGTCCGCCATAGTGAACTGCCCGGGGCGGATAATCA
>JAJPZF010000146.1 GCA_021204545.1 Prevotellaceae bacterium | reverse complement strand
TTGTGGTTCTGAATGTCGTGGGTTCGAATCCCACTAACCACCCTCCCAGTGTTTATCGGGTTTATCGGGCTTCAAGAGGGTTTTGAAGCCCGATTTTTTCAGGGTATATTTTAGATAAAACGTCTACTTTTAGACCTTTTTTGATAGAAGTAGCCCTTAAATGTTTTACCTTTGTTTTACCAAAACTCTAAAAGTAAAGCAACTATGATCACATTCAAGGCTATTGTCAGACCCGAAAGGAAAATGAAGGATGGCTCGTACAGAGTGTTCATCCGCTGCACGTACAAGCGGCAGACGTTCTACATAAAGACCTCAATGACGGCGACGAGGAGCGATCTCACCTACACCTATGCCATCAAGAACGAGCAGATACAGCAACGCTGCGCGTTGCTGATAGCGGAGTACAGGAAGAGGGTGTACGACGCTGACCTTGAGCTGCGGGAGGCGAGCCTTCGGGAGGTGGAGGAGCTGCTGCTGAGGAAGGAGCGGGAGGATAATGAAGAAATGGGCAGCGGCGAGGACGGCATCAGCTTCACGGCGTATGCGGTGAAGTGGCTCGACGCCGCGAGGATAAAGGGCGTGAAGAACTACAGGACTGCCGTAAAGGCGTTCCACGCGTTCATGGGCAAGGATGACGTTTCGTTCGCCGAGGTCAACCACAACACTCTGCGGGAGTTCGCGAGGAGCCTGGAGGACAGGCCGAGGGCATATTCCGCCTACTCGATGGCCATCACCCGCATCTTCAACGACGCGCGTGACGAGATGAACGACGAGGACGAGGGCGTGATGGTGATCCGCCACACGCTCAGGAAGTTCAAGGTGCCCAGGCAGGGCTACGAGACGGAGAAGAGGGCGCTGGACGTGGAGACGCTGAGGCGGCTGTTCGCCCTCGGGTACGACGGGGCGACGAGAGGCAGGTGGACGGTTTCCCGCAGGGATCTGGCGCTTGACTGCTTCCGCCTCTCGTTCTGCCTGATGGGGATGAACGCCGCTGACATGTACGGAGCGCCACAATTCAAGGGTGACACGATAGTCTACAACAGGCAGAAGACGAGGGACAGGAGGGCGGACCACGCGAGGATGGAGGTGAGGGTTGACAGGCGTGTCGCCGCCCTTGTGGACAAGTGGCGGGGGAAGGACAGGGCGTTCAGGTTCTCGGAGATGTTCGCCGACGAGGCGGCTTTCGGGCGGAGCGTGAATATGGGGCTGAAGCAGGTGGCGGCGGAGCTCGGGCTTGAGCGTCTGACTTTCTACGCCGCGCGGCACACGATGGCCACGCTCGCCGTTAACGACGCGGGCATCGACAAGTGGACAGTCAACGACATGCTTTGCCACACGGACGCTTCGATGAGGATCACGGACATATACATCAAGAAGGACTTCCGCAGGGTCAACGAGGCGATGGGGATACTGCTGGACTATGCGCTTGGGGACGAGAGCGTGAAGTGTTAAGTTCGGGCTGAAATCAGGGTTGTCACTTGAGGGTCAGGCTACGCCTGCGCTGGCGCAAGGAAAGTTAAATGCGTTAATCCGCGGATAAGCGTTAGCTTTGCGGCCGCGCGCATCCCAGCTGTTTTGCGCGGGAAAGTAAATAAATGGAGCGCCTTGCGACGGGTTTATGCCCTACATTTGCCGGCGACCAAAGGAGGCAATGGCTAATTTCGGCATAAGCGAGACACTTAGAGCCTTCGTCAGGGAGGCGGAGGGCTTCAGGACAAAGGCATACAAGGACTCGGGCGGCGTGTGGACGATAGGCTACGGGCATACCCGCGGCGTGAAGTCCACAGACAAGATAACGCGCCGGCAGGCGGAGGAGTACCTTGAGCAAGACCTCGAGGAGGCATTGAAGTACGTCAACGTGGAGGACGTGGCGCGGACGCAGGGGCAGTCGGACGCCCTCGCGGACTTCGTCTTCAACCTCGGCTACGGCAGCCTGAGGACATCGACGCTGCTCCGCTACATCAGGCAGGGCTTCCCCACGGAGGAGATACAGGGGCAGTTCCGCCGCTGGGTGTACGGCCACACCCCCGACGGCAAGAAGGTCAGGCTGGAGGGGCTGGTGAAGCGCAGAGAGTGGGAGGCGCGGCGATGGGCAGAGTGAGAGACCGCTGGAGCTTGGAGAAGTATCTCTGGCTTGTCATAACGGCGGGCGTGCTGTCGTGGATAGTCGGATTCCTGAGCGCATGCCAGTCATCGCGCAGGCACGCTGCTGAGAGCGGCAGGCGGGACAGTGTCTTGGTGCTGGTGAGGGAGCGGGTGCGCAGCGTCCCCGACACGGTGGACGTGTATCTGCCCCCGCAGACGGTGGAGAGGCTCACGCCCGACACGTTCTCCCTCCTCGAGACTGACTTCGCCATAAGCGAGGCAAGAGTGACGGAGGGAATGCTGATGCACACGCTCCGCGCGAAGCAGCAGGCCTTCAAGGCGGCGGTGCAAAGGCTCGTCGTGACGAGGGACAGCATTGTCTACAGGGACAGGACTGTCGAGAAGGCCGTAGAGAAGAAGGCGGCCACCCGCTGGTGGCTGAGGCTCTTGAGGCTGCTGCCTTGGGCGCTGCTCGTCGCGGCGGTATGGCTTCGGCGGAGGAGTAGGAAGTAGTTATCAACAATGATTGTAGATATGTGAGAGTTGTTATATTGAGTTTTGATTTCCTGCCGCCGGCTGGTCCGTGAGGATAGCCGGCGGCCTTGCGTATATAATAACATTATCCTGCCAGTTCATACATCTTCTTATTCATTATCCCCGAGGGAACACTTGCCCACGGGGGAATATATTCACATCGTGGGCAAGCGTTGGCATGGCCGTGAGGCCACAAACAGCCGCCGGGACGAGTGGAGAACAGTCGTCAGGGCGACTGTTTAGCGGTCGTCGTGAAGCCTGTATAACACCCTTCGGACACCCCCACCCGTGGGGGTGTCCAGACCCCCACCCGTGGGGG
>JAJPZF010000252.1 GCA_021204545.1 Prevotellaceae bacterium | reverse complement strand
TGCTCTGGCTAAGCCGTTACCTCTTCCTCGCCTTCTTCATATCCTCGTGGGGGCAAGTGCAGCGAGCCTATCTCTTCATACACCTTATGCAGAGGCAGACGTGCATTATAGCCGTCGTCTCCCTCCTGCTCTCAGGCGTGGTGGGCGTGACGATGGCTTACAACGGCTACGCTTATTGGGGCTTGGCTTCGCAGACCATAGTCTTCACGCTCTCGGTGGCGGTGCTCAACTGGTGCTACTCACCTTGGCGGCCGAGCCTGCACGTTGACCTGCGCCCAGCCTTCGCTATGTTCGGCTTCAGCGGCAAGCTGTTGGTGACGAACCTCTTCACGCAGCTCAACGCCCACGCCTTCGGGGTGCTGCTGGGCAGGTTCTACGGAGACCATCAGGCAGGCATCTACTCCAACGCCCGCAAGTGGGACGATATGTGCATCAACACTGTCAACGGCATGGTCTCTGGCGTCGCCCAGCCTGTGCTTACGCAGGTGAGGGAGGAGAAGGCGCGCTACTGCCGTGTCTTCCGTAAGATGCTTCGCTTCGTGTGCTTCGTCTCCTTCCCTGCCATGCTTGGCATAGGCTCGATAGCACGGGAGTTCCTGCTCGTGGTCGGAGGAGAGAAGTGGGTGGAGAGTGCCACCATCCTCTCAATGCTCAGCGTCTACGGGGCTTTCTTCCCCTTGACGACGCTCTACAGCAACCTTGCCATAAGCAAGGGTCGCTCGAACGTCAACCTCTGGTGTACCGTCGCCATCTGCCTTATCATCTGGGCGGGGCTTATAGCCTTGAGGGGCTTCGGCATACGTTGGATGGTGGTCTTCTTCGTCACGGTGAACATACTGTGGCTCTTCGTGTGGCACGCCTTCGCCCATCGCCTTGTGGGGCTGCGGCTCTGGGACGTGCTGAAGGACGTGCTGCCCTTCCTCCTCTTCACCGTCATAGTCCTTGCCCTAACCTTCTTCGTGTGCCGTCCCATCCACAGCACCGTGCTGCGCCTTGTCGCCAAGGTACTCGTGGCGGCAGCCCTCTACCTTGGGCTTATGTGGCTCAGCGGTGCGAAGGTTATGCGGGAAGCGGTGCAGTACCTTATCCGTCACGACACACGATGCGAATAGCCTACCTCATCTCCGCACACACCGACCCCGAGCAGCTGCTTAGGCTCATCGAAGCCTTGGGAGAGGAGGCGCACTCCTTCGTGCATATCGACAAGAAGAGCAGCCTTGTGCGGTTCACCAGCCTCATCAAGGGCGACCGTGTCCACTTCCTCGAGGAGCGCATAGACGTGCGCTGGGGCACCATCAACGAGTGGTACTACCAGCGGCTGCTGCTCGAGGCTGCCGTCACCTATCCCCTGCACTTCGACCGCCTCGTCACCCTCAGCGGGCTCGACTATCCTCTGTGGAGCAACCGCCGTATCGAAGCCTACTTCGAGCGGCACAGGGAGGAGGAGCAGCTCGCCGCCATGCCCCTTATGGAGACGGTACACGGCAAGGACATCTTCCGTGAGCTTCGCCTCTACCTCACGCTTCCCCTCATTGGCAGCAAGGGCAACCAGCGGCTCTCCATCCTCGTGCGCAAGGCAGCCAAGGCTCTCGGCTACAAGAGGGCGTACACCTTCCGTGTGGGAGGGGAGCTGTGGCGGGAGTACAAGGGAGCGGCTTGGTGGGCGATAAGCCAAGAGCTTGCCGAGTATGCGCTCGACACTTACGAGCGTTACCGCAAGCAGATACTCAGGCAGTTCCGCCACCAGCACTGCCCAGCCGAGACGCTGTTGCCCACCCTTGCCCTCAACTCCCCTCGGTGGAAGGCTCGCTGCAAGCTCTTCCCGCCCGACACAACGCTCAAGCAGAAGACCCTCCTTCATCATATCCAGTACTCCATCGCCATTAAGGTGTGGACGCTCGACGACTACGACGAGCTTAAGGCATCGGGCAAGATGTTCGCCCGCAAGCTCACAACCGAGGCGAGCCTCCCGCTTATAGAAGTAATAGACAAAGACAGAACGTAACCACAGCCACCATGAACCAAGAGCCCGCCTTCTCCCTCATCGTGCCCCACCGCGGCACGCCCCGCCTGCTCGCCCGCCTGCTCGCCTCCGTGCCGAGGAGGGAAGACACGGAGATCATCATCGTTGACGACTGCAGCTCTCCCGCCTCAAGGCAGGAGCTGCGGGAAGTAGTGGCAGCCTGCCCCCAAGCCCGCCTTATAGAGCTGCAAGAGCACAAGGGGGCGGGGCACGCCCGCAACGTGGCCTTGAAGGAAGCAAGGGGGCGGTGGCTCATCTTCGCAGACGCTGACGACTACTTCACTCCCCCGATGGCTGAGGTCATGGAGCGTTATGCCCTGAGGGGGGGGGGCAGCAGGATACAGACCTTGTGGTGCTTAACGCTCTTTCTGTTGACGAGCGGGGACGCACCAGCCCGACGCTGCTCACCCGCCGCGTAAGCCGTTACCTCAGCCACCCCTCCAGCCTACGCTTGAAGGCGCTGCTCTACGGGGTGTGGACACCCTGGTCGAGGATGGTGAGCCGCTCGCTCGTGACGGCAGGCGGGCTTCGGTTCGACGAGACCCCCGTGGGCAACGACGCGATGTTCGTCCTCCGGGCTTCCTCCCTCGCCCGAAGGGTTGAGGTGGAGGCGAGCGCCTGCTACCATTACTACCAGCCCCTCGAGGGCAGCCAGACGTGGGCGCAGTACAAGCCCGAGACCTTCCTCGTACGCCTCGAGCTGCGCCTGCGGGTGAACCAGTTCTACCGCTCGGTAGGCTACCCCTTCCTCTGGCCGTTACGCCGCATGATGCGTCAGGCTCGTCTCCTTGGCCTCTCTGCCGAGGCGGTCCGGCTCCTCAGGCGTTACCGCCACACCATCCTCACTGAGCTGCGCTCAAGCCTCTCCCAGCTGGCTGGCAAGATGCTCGGCTACCTGTAATCACGCCTCTACAGAAGGCTCCGCGCTCCCTTCGTCGGA
>JAJPZF010000089.1 GCA_021204545.1 Prevotellaceae bacterium | reverse complement strand
GCGAAGAAGCCTACCCACAGGCACTCGGCAACCGTAGGCAGCCTCCTTGCCTTTATCGCCTTCGCCCCGACGTAGAGGGCGTAGGCGGTGAGCGGAAGCAGCAGCTCCTCCGAGCCCTCGTCGCCGTTCTGGAACGCCTCGGAGGCGTAGGCTAAGGCGGCAAGCACAGGCACGAGCAGGAGGCAAAGCTTCCTTCGCTCTTCGCCAAGGCATAGGCGCATCGTCTTGTAGCCCCAATAGAGGAAACCGAAGGCGCAGACAAGCTCAAGGAGGTACGCCCCGAGGAACGTGCGCTCAGAGACCATCGCCGCCAAGGCGTGCAGCATGATGTGGAGCGGTCCTTTGTGTTCGAAGAGATCGCGGTAAGGCATCAAGCCGTGAAGCATAGACTTGCCCACGGTCATGAAGCAGTTAGTGTCAACGCTGATGTTGAAGGTGTAAAGCGGCGAGCAGGTGGAGCAGAGCGTGACCGCCACCAACGCCGCAGCCGCTATCACAAGCGCCTCTGTTCTCCTCATCGTTCAGCCTTACTCTTTCAGCTGATAAAGGCGGTAAGTCACCCCTCTGTCGCTATGGCACTTCTCGGAGGGCACGAAGAGCAGACCACGCAGGCTATGCTTGGGGAAGCGCTGGTACGTAGCCTCTGCCACGAGCTCGTACCGCTCGCTGTGGAAGTCGGCGTACTCGTCCACGACAACGAAGTCCACCATCCCTTTCTCAACGTACTCATCTTGAGCCTTGCCTCCCTCTTCTCCCCCCACATTCTTTATATAGCAAAAGTATAGGCAGTTGGGAACAATGCCAGTCGTCGTGAAGAAGCCCAAGTCTAAGCTCCCGTAGTTAAGCAGCGTTGCGCCGGGCTTCTGCTTGATTATCTCAGCGAAGCGGTACTGCGGGTAGTCGCTTCGTGGTCGCCCTATGTTGCACGTGTTGGGGGAAAAGAGAAGTACGTAGACAAGGCAGCACAGCACAACGGCAGTGAACTTGTGCCTCCTCACGAGGGAGGGAAGCCTCAGCCAGCTTGAGCCGAGACAAGCGTCCGCCACCTCGCCAAGCACGAGCGGCACGAAGGCGAAGAAGACAAACGCATAGTAGCGGATGGCCTGCCCGCCAAATGCCAGTAGGAACGACAGGGAGAAGGTGACTACGAGGAAGGACAGCAGCCGCTTTTCCTTCTTCCGCCCCAGCAACACCATACCTGCCACCAAGGGAGCTGCCGCCATAAGGCAGAAGCGCGCGGTGAGGGACAAGCCCTTCAGCAGGTTTGAGAGTACATCAAGAACGAGAATAGAGCTTTGCCGCCTCGCTGAGTGTTGCATATTGTGCAAGAAGTATACTCCGAACAGGTCACTGAGGGCATGATGTAAAGCAAAGAATGCAAGCACGAAGATTGTGGGGATTAGGGCGCCCAATGCCAACCAGCCCAGCATCTTGGCGGCATCAACCTTATGCCTTGTGCGGAATGCCCAATAAGCGAAGAACAGATACCAGCCAACGAATACTCCGAGCAAGGTGAACTTTATCCACAAGGCGCAACCGGCGAAGAAGCCTACCCAAAGGCACTCCGCCACCGTCGGCAGCCTCATTCCCCTTATCGCCTTCACGCCCACATAGAGGGCATAGGTAGTGAGCGGCAGGAGCAGCTCCTCCGAGCATGCGTCTCCAGCCATAAATGCCATTGAGGCGTAAGCAAAAGCCGCCAGTACGGGTACTAGCGAAAGGCAAAGCTGCCTTCGCTCTTCGTCAAGGCATAGGAGCATCGTCTTGTAGCCCCAATAGAGGAAGCCGAAGGCGCAGACAAGCTCGAGGAGGTACGCCCCGAGGAACGTGCGCTCCGAGACCATCGCCGCCAAGGCGTGCAGCATAATGTGGAGCGGTCCTTTGTGTTCGAAGAGATCGCGGTAAGGCATCAAGCCGTGAAGCATAGACTTGCCCACGGTCATGAAGCAGTTAGTGTCAACGCTGATGTTGAAGGTGTAAAGCGGCGAGCAGGTGGAGCAGAGCGTGACCGCCACCAACGCCGCAGCCGCTATCACAAGCGCCTCTGTTCTCCTCATCGTTCAGCCTTACTCTTTCAGCTGATAAAGGCGGTAAGTCACCCCTCTGTCGCTATGGCACTTCTCGGAGGGCACGAAGAGCAGACCACGCAGGCTATGCTTGGGGAAGCGCTGGTACGTAGCCTCTGCCACGAGCTCGTACCGCTCGCTGTGGAAGTCGGCGTACTCGTCCACGACAACGAAGTCCACCATCCCTTTCTCAACGTACTCATCTTGAGCCTTGCCTCCCTCTTCTCCCCCCACATTCTTTATATAGCAAAAGTATAGGCAGTTGGGAACAATGCCAGTCGTCGTGAAGAAGCCCAAGTCTAAGCTCCCGTAGTTAAGCAGCGTTGCGCCGGGCTTCTGCTTGATTATCTCAGCGAAGCGGTACTGCGGGTAGTCGCTTCGTGGTCGCCCTATGTTGCACGTGTTGGGGGAAAAGAGAAGTACGTAGACAAGGCAGCACAGCACAACGGCAGTGAACTTGTGCCTCCTCACGAGGGAGGGAAGCCTCAGCCAGCTTGAGCCGAGACAAGCGTCCGCCACCTCGCCAAGCACGAGCGGCACGAAGGCGAAGAAGACAAACGCATAGTAGCGGATGGCCTGCCCGCCAAATGCCAGTAGGAACGACAGGGAGAAGGTGACTACGAGGAAGGACAGCAGCCGCTTTTCCTTCTTCCGCCCCAGCAACACCATACCTGCCACCAAGGGAGCTGCCGCCATAAGGCAGAAGCGCGCGGTGAGGGACAAGCCCTTCAGCAGGTTTGAGAGTACATCAAGAACGAGAATAGAGCTTTGCCGCCTCGCTGAGTGTTGCATATTGTGCAAGAAGTATACTCCGAACAGGTCACTGAGGGCATGATGTAAAGCAAAGAATGCAAGCACGAAGATTGTGGGGATTAGGGCGCCCAATGCCAACCAGCCCAGCATCTTGGCGGCATCAACCTTATGCCTTGTGCGGAATGCCCAATAAGCGAAGAACAGATACCAGCCAACGAATACTCCGAGCAAGGTGAACTTTATCCACAAGGCGCAACCGGCGAAGAAGCCTACCCAAAGGCACTCCGCCACCGTCGGCAGCCTCATTCCCCTTATCGCCTTCACGCCCACATAGAGGGCATAGGTAGTGAGCGGCAGGAGCAGCTCCTCCGAGCATGCGTCTCCAGCCATAAATGCCATTGAGGCGTAAGCAAAAGCCGCCAGTACGGGTACTAGCGAAAGGCAAAGCTGCCTTCGCTCTTCGTCAAGGCATAGGAGCATCGTCTTGTAGCCCCAATAGAGGAAGCCGAAGGCGCAGACAAGCTCGAGGAGGTACGCCCCGAGGAACGTGCGCTCCGAGACCATCGCCGCCAAGGCGTGCAGCATAATGTGGAGCGGTCCTTTGTGTTCGAAGAGATCGCGATAAGGCATCAAGCCGTGCAGCATCGACTTGCCCACGGTCATGAAGCAGTTAGTGTCAGCACTGACGTTGAAGGCGTAAAGCGGCGAGCAGGTGGAGCAAAGGGTTATCGCCACCAACGCCGTCGCCGCAATAATGATAATGTCTCTTCTTCTCATTGTTTCGTGTTGTCTCACTGGGTTCACAGCTTACGCAGGTACTCCTTCCCTTTTGCCGTGAGCCTGTACTTCTGCCGCGGGTGCTTAGGCTTGTCGGAGTAGAGCAACTCCACGAAGCCCAGCTCTATTGCTGGGTGCAGGAAGTTGACCCTAAAGTAGTATTTGTGCTTAAGTCCAAGTAACTCCATCGCTTCTGTTACTGTACAAGCTTGTTCTCTGACTATCGCCATTAACTTCACTACTTGATCGGTAGCTTGGTCGATAGCTTGGTCAGTAGCTTGCTTTATAGCACGCTTTGGCAAGGCGAAGGTGACCCACACGGCGCTTCCGTCAGAGTGAGACTCTGGTTTGTACGTGTCTTGGGTCATTGCGTAAGTGCCGCTTTCCATTCGGTGATATGCTTTCCCTCTGTATACAAACGGGCGAATATCTCTTTGCTCCTCGGCTTGCAACACGATGATCTCCTTTACCGTGTCGAAGTTAAATGCTTTCATCGCCTCGTTGGCTCGGGCAAAGGTACGACAAAAAAAAAGGAATCAACATCTGTCGGGCGCAAGATTTAGGCGAAATATTCCACTTGCCTGCTTGCGGGGGGGGGCAGAAAGAAAGCGGGGCGCAACCCATTGAGGCGCGCCCCGCCTTTTGCCGTGTTGAGCTTGTTTAGTCGTCGTCCGAGGCGAGACCGGTGTAGCGGTAGCCCGTCGCGCGGAGCTTGTCGTAGTAGTAGCCCATGTATGGGTCGTCGCTGAACGTCACGTAGAACACGATGCTGTCGGCGGCTGTGCCGTGGGGATTGGTGGCTGCTCCCTTCAGTATCTTGCCGTCCTCTATGATGACGTCGCAGTCGTAGTACTCGTTGGGCACAGAGCCAGTGGAACTGAACGTAAGCGAGCCGACGTTGCAGTTAACCCTCACCTTGTACTCCCAGAACTCTCCCTGATCGTCGATGAAGAGCGTTGTGGAAGTGTTCTCCGCCGTGTTGTATGTGTACACCTTGGTATGCCCCATACCGAAGAAGTCCTGCTCGATGAGGTTGCCATCAGCGTCGACAGCGTCGTAGGTGACATACCACTCGCCGGCGAGAGACTCAGTGGCTGTGCCGCCGGGCTCGTCCTTGTCGCAAGAGGCAAGCAAGACGCCTGCGCAAGCCATCATCATTAAATATGCTATCTTTTTCATAGTTAGTTCAGTTATTTGGTGATTGGTCTAAGAGTTACAGACATGTCCATGTCGCTGAAGAGGATGGAGAGCGTGATGATGCCCGTCGAGGAGTCGTAGTAGCCACTGACGATCTCGAGGTCTTCATCGTCCCAGTACCAGCTTCCGACTGTGCCAACCTGCGTTACCGTGCCGTCGTCAGCCACACTGATGTTCATCTCAGCGTGGAAGTCGTAGGAAGGCTCGTAACCCGGATATACGCCGTTGAAGTAGTAGCCGCCCAGTACGTCGTCTATCTGGTAAGTGCCATTGCCGTTGTCGGTGATGTTGATGGGAGCGTCGTAGTAGTGAGCGCCGTTATAGGAGTTCTCAACCTCTGCCCAGTAGATTGTCGCGACGGAAGTGGGGTCAACAACGTAGATGGTTCTCGAGGCGCTTGCCGAGAAGCCGTCGGAGTTGTATATAATGTAGGAGACACTGTAGGTGCCAACATCGCTAACGTCGAGGTCGGAGGTGGTGATTATCTGGTCGCTCACGTCCTCCCCTTCAAGCTCGGCGTAGCACCCGTCGTCGGCGAAGCTGTCGCCAACGTACAGGACAACTTCCTCGTCGCCCAGTATCTCAAGGGTGGGGTAGGAGGTTATCCACGTCATTCCCTCAGTGTCCTTGTCGCAACTGCACAGTATGGCAGTGGCGGCGAACAGCGTTAAATATAATAGTTTGTTTCTCATTGTTTTGTCCTGTTTACGATAAACATTGAAAGATTACTCTACTCTGCCCAGAACACCGGCTTCGTGTAGTCAGTGTTAGCGAAGGTGGGCGCATTGCTGTTGTATGCGGTAGAGCTCTCGGAATACGGGAAGCGCTCCAGCAGATGGCTGTCGCCTACCAGAGCGAACACCTGAATGGGAGTGTAGAACGTGAACGGCACGTAAGACGACGTGTCGTAGGAGTCGTCGTTGCCGACGGTGTAGAAGTCCGTTCCCTTCTGTCCGCTGAAGGCGGGATAGCGCAGGCGACGAGCCTCGCACCAAGCCTCGTAGGGGTTAGTCCCTGCCAGAGCCACCCACTTCGTCTCGCCGAGGCACTTCTTGTAGTTGTCGTTGTCGTAAGGATAGCGTGCTATGTATTCAGCAGCGCCATCGACACCGGCCGTCTGGAACGAAGCCTCGATGGCGGCGGCATAATGCTCGGCCGCTTTCGTCGCAGAGCCGTAGCGCGCGTAATACTCGGCGATGAAGTACTCAACCTCAGATACCGTGATAAGGTAGACAGGCATATCCGCGCTTGCCACGGGGCGGCACCAGTCGGTGAGCGAGTTGGTGGGCGAGTAGTTCGTGCCTGACACGCTGCCGATGTATTTGCCTTCGCTGTTCGTCTCGAAGTAGACGGGCAGGCGCGGGTCTTGGTAGTCAATCTGGTTCATCGTGCAGATGATGGCCACATTGCCGCAGATGTTAAGCTGCGTGCTGCCGAAGTTTGTCGCGAACTCCTCGGCGTAGAAGGGGCTCATGTCCGTTGCCGACGTTCCCCAGCAGCTTGTGTACGCCACGTCTTCCGTCGGGAAGTTATCCTCCTCAATCAGCGCTCCCACTTCCGCGCTCACGTCCTTCACGTTGGCCATGCGCATAAGCAGTTTCAGCTTCAGTGCGTTGGCGAACTTTACCCAGTTGACAGCCGTGGCGTCGTTGGGGTAGAGGAAGTTCGTGCACACAAGGCTTGCGCTGTTAGCCTTGGAGAGTGCGTCGTCGAGTTCTGCAATCAGACCTTCGTAGATTGTCTGACCGTCATCGTAATGAGGGTTGAGGTTGTTCGCGTCAAAGGCTTCCGTATAGGGAACCTCGCCATAGCAATCCACCAATGCCTCATAGGCAAACGCGCGGATGACAGCGCCAGCCAGATACGTTCCCCACTCCTCGCTTGCCTCGGCCTTCTGCTGAAGCGTGACGATGTTGGAGAGGCATCCCTGCATAAGTTGGTCGTATGCGAAGCTGCTGCGGGTTGCGCTCTGCTCGAACTGCGAATAGCCTATATAGTTCGACGTGCCGTAAAGGTGTGCGTAGACTTCCGAGAAGTATCCGCCAGTGATGCGCAGATAGTCGCCATAGCTTGCTGCCATATTCATCTCGATGGATGGCATAAGCATGTCGGTCTCGACATTCTCGGCCGTCGCTTGGTTGGGGTCGTCGTTGATGTCCAGATAGCTGTCGCAGGATGCGAGGCAAACGCCCAAGGCCACTGAAAGTATAAAAGCGATCTTATTCATATCTTGTTTCCTCCTTTTTCTTAGTACTTAATGCTCAGGTTCAGACCGAAGATACGGCAAGAGGGGTTAACGTACGTCTCGCCGAACTGTGTGGCGAGGTCGCCATAGCTACCCTGTGCGATGGTTGTTCCCTCCGGGTCGATGTAGCGGTTGCCCTTTGCTGTCCAGGTGAACACGTTGTTGCAGAATGCGGTCAGCGCAATGCTGCTCAGCGTCATGGCACGCACCCACTTCTTTGGCACGTTCCAAGTGAGGCTGAGGTTGCGCAGCTTGACGTAAGAGCGGTCTATCAGATATTTCTCGCTGCCCTCGCCTGCGCCATAGGTGTCGTAATAAGTCTGGTAGCTGTCGTTCGTCATGTATATCGGAGTGGTGTTCTCGGAGTAAGTGCCGTCGCCATTGTCGACAACCGAGTTGGGGATGACGAACGGGCGGCGGCTGTTGTAGGTCGTCATGTAGCCGTTACCGCAGAACTCCATGATGTTCTTTGTGCGCGAGAACATATAGCCGCCCTTGCGGATGTCGAGAGTTGCGCTCAGGGTCAGGTCTCTCCAGGTGAAGGAGGTGCTTACGCCGCCAGTCCACTTGCTGTTCATGTTCTTGCCGGTGTCCTGCAACTCTGAGCCAATGACGGGGTAGCCGTTTGAGTCCACAATCATCTGTCCGTCGGCGGTGTACTGTGGCTCGTAAGCGTAGAACTCACCCATCGGCTTGCCCACCTCGGCGTACATGTAGACGGCGTCGTATGATCCCGAAGTCTCGAAGCTGTAGATCGTGGTCTTTCCTTCCATCCCTTCGGGCAGCGAGAGCACCTTGTTCTTGTTCTTCGCGAAGTTGAAGCTCAGGTCCCAGCGGAAGTCCTTTGTGCGCACGGGGACGACGTTGATGAGCAGCTCCACGCCACGGTTGCGGACCTTGCCGAAGTTGGTTACCACTGAAGTGTAGCCCGTTGCGGCGTCGATGGGGAGAGTGAATATCTGGTCGCTTGTCTCGCGGTTGTAGAATGCGAAGTCAACACCAATCCTGCCGCCGAAGAACTGCACGTTGGCTCCGACCTCAGCCTCGGAGGTCATCTCCGGCTTCAGTGAAGTGCTGCCAAGTTGCCCGGAATTCATGAAAGCGTTCACACCGTTCATCGGGAACTGGGCTATGCCGGTGCCATATATGCCTCTTGCTGTTCCCTGAGTGAAGGTAGTACCTGTCTGGTAGGGGTCTGCGTCGTTACCGGTCTTACCGTATGCGAGGCGGAGCTTGCCGAAGGTGAGCACCTTGTTCTCGGGTATCAGCCGCGTGAATATCCAGCTTGCTGTTATGCCGGGGTAGAAATAGCTGTTGTTGTCGATGGGCAGTGTGGACGACCAGTCGTTGCGGGCGGTGAAGTCGAGGTAGATCATGTCGTCCCAGCCTATGTTCACGTCGGCGAAGAGACCGACGGAACGCCGTTTCCACATATACTCGCTCATGGTTGTCCAGTCGGACCCGTTGTTGAGCCTCCAGAAGCCTGTCGCGAACGTCAGGTCGTCCGCCTCCGTTGTCATGTAGGTGGAGTAGCGCTCGTTCATGTTCACGCCCACGTTCACGTCGAGGTCAAGCCTGTTGTCGAGGAAGGCCTTCTTGTAGTTGGCCAGGAAGTCGTGGTTAAGCTCGTAGCGGCGGAGGTAGCGCGCATAGACAAAACCGCTTTGGTTCATGTTCACGGGAGAGTAGCCGTAGTCCTCGTTTATGAGGGCGTCGTCCACATCAATCTGTGGCTCGCCTACCTTGTTGTCGTAGTCCATGTAGTCGAAGCCCATGCGGTAGGTCAGCGTCAACTCTTTGATGGGGTTGATGTCCACCTGCAACTTGCCGTAGACTTGCTTCGAGCTGGTGTGGTTGTAGTTGTTCTCCAGCGCCCAGTAGGGGTTGGTGATGCCGTAAGGTGTGAAGTAAGCCTCCGGGGTGTTGAAGGCGCTGCTCAGGTCCTTCATGTCGACGATGGAGATGTCACGCGGCATCTCGTACAGGCCGTCGATGACGGACACTCCCTGGTAGGAGTTGACGGCGTCGGTCTCGCTGCGGGCGAAGTTGACCGACGAGGATACCTTAAGCCACTTCGCGGCTTCGTAGCTGCCGCGCATGGCTATGGTGTTGCGCTTGTAGCTGTCGGCGTCGGTCGGCATCACGCCGTTGTCGCCCGTGTAGGAATAGGAGAGGTAGTAGTCCATCTTGCCGTCGCTCGACACGCCTCCAAGGGAGATGTCGTGGCTCTGCGACCAGCCCGTGTCGAAGAAGTCCTTCACGTTGTTCTTCTTGGCCGAGTACTCGTGGATGCGCTGCTGGTTGTTCCAGATGGGGCCGTACACTTGCGTGGAGCCGTCGAGTGCCGGGCCCCAGGAGCCGTTCTCAATGAAGGTCTGTCCGCCGTCCCAGCCCTGGCCGAAGCTGTTCTGGTAGTCGGGCAGGCAGGCCACACGGCGGGCCTGCATGCTGCCGTTGTAGCTGAGGGTGAAGTTGCGGTCTGCCCCCTTCGCTCCTTTCTTGGTGGTGATGACGATGACACCGTTGGCCGCGCGGCTGCCGTAGAGTGCCGTGGCCGCCGCTCCCTTAAGGACTGTCATCGACTCGATGTCGTCGGCGGAGATGTTCGATATACCGCCTGTCGTGACGTTCACCTGCTCGTTGGACACCATTCCTTGCTGCAGGGGCACACCGTCAACGACGTAGAGCGGCTGGTTGTCGCCGTTGATGGAGCTGTAGCCGCGGATGATGATGTTGCTCACTGAGCCGGGGTCGCCGCTCGTCGAGCTTACCTGCACGCCGGCCACCTTGCCCGCCAGCGCGTCGGCAACGTTCGTGGTCTGGGCTTTCATTATCTCGTCGCCCTTCACCGTTGTGGCCGAGTATCCCAAAGCTTTCTGCGAGCGGGTGATACCCATTGCGGTGACTACCACTTCGTTAAGGTCGCTCTCGGTGCTGGCGAGCGCAATCATCATGCTCTTGCCCTTTGGGACGACCTCGCGCGTCTCCATTCCCACGAACGAGACGCGAAGCCTTGTCGTGCCTTGGGGCATAGAGACGGAGAACTTACCGTTTGAGTCCGTCACGGTGCCCACATTGTCCGCACCGATGACACGAACGACGGCGCCGATGATTGGCTCACCGTCGTCCTGCGACACCACCGTCCCGGTAACCGTTGTCTGTGCCGTCGCCACTCCTCCCCACAAACAGAGAAACAGCGAGGCCAACATCATAGTTAATCTACGTTTCATAAATACTATAAATTAGTGATACTTAAGGTTTTTATTCTCGACTTCTCGCCGATGCGAATGTCGCAAAGGTAGATATAACGCTTAATAAACGCAAAGAAATAGGGCGGAAAAAGTTATAAATCATTAAAATAAGGGGCAAATGGCCGCCCCGCAAGCGTGAAAGTGTAATAAAGCGGGCTGTCTGTTGTATGGAGGCCGCCCAATGAGACGCTCACTCTTGCGTTGGCATTCTTGCATGGGCGCTTGCTTTTCCAGCCGGAAATGCGTATATTTGCAGCGTGTTCCGCCGTAGCGCGCGGAGCGCGTTCCAGAATGGGCATAAAAAGCCTAATTAGGTTTTGGGCAAAACCTAATTAGGAATCGGCAAAAACCTAATTAGGTTTTTGCAAACACCTAATTAGGTGTTGCCCCACTCGCAGCGTGCGTTCGGCTTACGGCAAGCGTCGAGTCGCCCTGAAGCTCTATAAGCGTCCGGCCTCGCGCGCGCTTGCGATCGGCAACAGTTCAATGGCCGTCGGCCGGGACGCGGCGGGTCGTTGCCCCTCGCCCGCGCTGTCTTTTCCTTCCCGCCCGCCTGTGTCTTTGGCAACGAATGGCGGGGCGGCGCCCTCCGCCACACCTTTTATATATATACGCGCGCGGGCGCGTGAGGCGGGGGCATACGAAGAGAGCGCGCCTGCGTGGCGCGCTCTCTTCGTCAGGCCTATGCGGAGGCGGGGCTTACTGCCGCTCGAGCTCGGCCCCGAGGTAAAGGCCTTCGGGGTCGAAGCCGAGGAAGTATTTGGTGATTTGCTTCGGGAAGCTGCTGAGAGGGTAGAGGAGCTGCAGCTTGTCGCCCGTGAGCTTCGCGTTCACGCTGAACGACATCTTGCCGGCGCTCACGGTGAGGGTGGAGCCGCTCACGGTGTAGTTGCCCTCGGAGGTGTTGTTCTCGGTGCTGCCCGTCACTGTGCCGTCAGCCCTGAACTCCACGACGACGGCGCCAACGCCCATGCGCTCTATGACGTCGTTGACGGCGGCCTCAATCTGGCCCGTCACGTTGTCGGCGTCGGCCGCCGCCTGTTGGCTGGCCCCGCTGTACACTGCCACTGCCACGGGCCTTGACCACGTGCCGACCAGCTCGTCGGCGCTGATGTCGTCCGTCCCCAGTGTGTGCTGCGCTAAGGCTGCCGTGCAGCAGAGCAGCGCCGCTGTTATTGTCAATGCTTTCCTTTTCATCTTAGTACAAATTTCTTGGTTGATCCGTTGCTGTATCTTGCTATGTATACGCCCGGGCGCAGCGAGAGGCGGCCCAGCTCGTCGCCGTGGCAGCGCGTGGCCATCACTCCGCCCGCGGTGTAGACATACACGAGAAGCTCGCTCTCGCTTATGCCCGTGATGGCGTCCACAGTCTTGTCGAAGTGGGAAGGCTCGCTCCAGTCGCTCGACACGTAGTCGTAAGGCGTGTCGGCGCAAGCCATCAGGCGGTAGGAGAGCGCGTTGCTGACGGGCAGGTCGTCGTAGGTGAGGGCCGTGTCGCTCACTGTGTCGGTGCGCAGGAGCAGCTCGCCTTTGTATAGCTCGCATATATAATATGTGGCGTTCTCCACTCGTGGCCAGCTTAGTTCAACGGTGCCGTCGTCAGCCTCCTCGGCGTCCTCTGGCTCGGGGGTCTCGAGCTTGCCGTTGGTGCGGAAGCAGAGAGTGACGGTTCCGTCGTTGTTCTCGGTGATGTCTGTTATTGGCTTGCCCAGCAGCTCTCCCGTGTAGACGGTCGCCGCCGGTGTGCTCACGTCCGTGAGGCTGTAGTTCAGCGAGGCTCCGGGATAGAGGTTTCCCTCGAGGCACTCCCGCCACTCCTGCGCTGTCCCCGCTGCGTTCGTGCCGTTGTAATTGTTGTTGGCGGCGATTATCGTCATACGCTGGTGGCCGGCGTCAGTGTTCACGGTGTTGCTGTTCCAGCGGGAGGAGCTGTAGTCCACGTGTGTCACCTGCAGGCCGTGACCGACGCCTCCTATCTTGTCATCCCAGCCTTTCGCCTGGCGGTTCTCTATGACGTAGTACTCGTCGGCGTTCTGGTCGTTGGTGATACGGTAGCCGAGGCCGCCGTCGGCGAAGCAGGATATGGTGAGGACAGCGGGCTCCTCGAGGTCGACAAGCTTGCGCCAGCCCATGAAGTCACGCTCGTAGGCGGTGTAGTTGCCCGGGTTGTAGCCGTTGTTTCCGTAGTTTCCGTAGTCCATCACGC
>JAJPZF010000043.1 GCA_021204545.1 Prevotellaceae bacterium | reverse complement strand
TGACCTGCTCAAGGAGCGGCAGACCCCCGCGCCATCGACGGAGACGGAGGAGGAAGCCGCCCCGGAGGAGGAAGAGTCAAGAACCACCGTTTCTGAGCCGGGGTCACCATCCGAAGAGAACAAGGACCACTTTAATCCATGGGCTTCAATTCCGGGGTCGAACGACATGAGGGGTGTTGTCCGAAAATGTCTGATTATGACTTACAGAAACGACAGCACATTATGGGACGCGGCGACAAGTCTCACAAAATGGAGACTCACCGAAAAACAGTCCCTGGATCTTTATTATAAGCACAGCGACGTATTCCAGGACTCACGGCGAGTCATATCGGATGACAGATACATGAAGCTTAAAAGTCTTTTTTCCGCGCATAGGCTCATAGGCCCGCTCACCAGGGTCTCCCTAAGAGCCATATACGCCTTCGCCATCATCAATGAGGACGCACAGAAAAAATCCTTACTGAACTTCTTCTCGGACTTTCTCGGATGCGGGGAGGGGTATAGTGGAACGGCGGCCGGGAAACTACTCAAACGATTGGTAGACGTTGACACGACGCTATATAAGCAGGGTATATACAGCACATACCTCGAAGCGATTAGAAAATATTAGAATTATGAGAAACAGAATTACGATCGAGTTCTCCGACCCGAAGATCACCGTCGACCAGCTGGCGCGGATCGTCGGCGTGCTGGCCGAGGACGGGCGGAAGGTCGGCGTGCCCTCGGTGGAGAGGGACGAGGTGAGGAAGGCGGTCACGGAGCCGGGACGGACACGGATGGCCTGCGTCCCGCCGATCGGCCTCAACGACCTGCTGAAGTGCTTCGCCGGCGCGATGGGCGAGGCGATAGACGAGAGGTTCGGAAAAGGGGAGGACGCGTCATGGGAATAGAGGGCTACGACTACCCGCCGGAGGACAGGTACTCCGAGTGCGGGAGGTGCCGCGGCACCGGAAGGATATGGCACGTCGCCCGCTCCGACGGGGAGGGGGACGTGGACATGGAGACCTATCACGAGGTCGACAGGGCCGCCTATGACAGGGCCGCCGACGTCGACGACGCCCCGAAGGGGACGTGGGTTCAGTGCGACGACGACACCTGCCCCGACTGCGGCGGCGAGGGATGGATCGACGAACGGGAGAGGAGGGCCGAGGAGGAGGAGGCGTACCGCTGCGAGCGGTACGAGGCCGAGAGGGAGGAGAGGGCCATACGCGAATATCTGAAGACACACGGTTTATAGAAAAACGAGTTATGAAGGAATTGTTTGAAATCCAGCAGCGGATCGGCATCGTCAAGGGCTCCAAAAACGAGTTCGGCGGCTTCCGCTACTACACGTTCGAGGACCAGATGCGCTCGGCGCTGCCCATCCTGAAGGATCTGCGCTGCTGCCTCGAGTTCACGGACGAGATCTACGAGATGGGCGGCGCGAGGATGCTCAGGGCCACGGTCACCCTGAGGAACGTCGACACCCTCGAGGGCTTCACCACCTGCGGCTACGCGGAGATATGCGCCCACAAGGGAATGAGCGCCGAGCAGTGCATCGGCACCGCCTCCACCTACGCGCGGAAGTACGCGATGAACGCCCTGCTCGCCGTCAACGGCGACCGCGACCCCGACAGCCTCGACAACAGCGGGACGGGCGCGAAGCCGAGGAGAAAGGCCGCGCCGAAGCTCAGCGAGGCCAACTACAGACACATGGTCGAGAGCGCCGCCCTCGGGAAGTCCTACGACGGCGGCAGCATCCGCGACTTCTACATCAAGACCTATTCGCCGAGCCCCGACCAGGTCGCCAGGTTCGACGAGGACGTGGACGCGAAGTACGTCAGCCTGAGGGACGCGGCCGAGGCCGAGGGAAGACTGATCTGAGGAGGGGAGGGCCATGGAGAACAAGAACATCACCATCAATCTGAACGCGCTGCCCTGCACGGCGGTGACGGTCAGCAAAAAGAGCGGGCACCGTCTGCTGTGCATGGACCTGGACGCGGCCCCGGCCGTGGGGCAGTGGCAGGACGGGATGTGGCACCTCGCCCTCATGGCATGGGAGCGGAAGGAGGTCGGGAGCAGGGGCGACACCCACTTCCTCAAGCCCAACCCGAGCAGGGCCGAGCGGGAGAGGATGACCGAGCAGGAGGTCCGCGACCTGCCCATCGTGGGCAACATGAGGCCGGTGCCTCAGCAGCAGCGGCCGAAGGCGGAGCCGCTGCCTCAGACCGACGACCCGGCCTTCTTCGAGGAGAGGGACGACGACCTGCCGTTTTAGCTATGGACTATGGAAGGGAGCGAGATAACGGAAAGGAGACACTGACATGGCAGACGACAGATTCACCTTCTTCAGGTCCTACATCACGGCGGTGGAGCGGCTTCCGGCCAGGCAGCAGCTCGAGACGCTGAAGGCCATCATCTACTACGCCCTCGACGGGGCCGAGCCGGAGAGCCCGACCCCCACGGCGGCCGCCATCCTCGACGTGGTGAAGCCGATCGTCGACGGAAGGCCGAAGGGCGCCCCGGCCGGCAACGTCAACAACCCCTACGGCCGGAACGGCAAGCCCCGGGAAACCCCCGACGAGGACGAGGAAAAGAAACAAATAAATCAAATAAAACAAAGCGATTTATTTGATTTAAATCAAATAAAACAAACGGTAAAACAAATAAATCAAGAACAAGAAACAGAAACAGAAACAGAAGTAGAAACAGAAGTAGAAACAGAAACAGAAAACATGAATCAGAAACAGAAACAGAAGAGGAAGAGGGGTGCGGGGGGAACCGCCAAGGCGGCCCCCGGACGGACGGTCTTCGTTCCCCCGACCCTTCAGGAGGTGATGGACTACTGCCACGAGAGGGACAGCGCGGTCGACCCGGTCGCCTTCTGGAGCTTCTACGAGTCCAAGGGCTGGCTGGTCGGCAAGTCCCCGATGAAGAACTGGAAGATGGCGGTGGTCACCTGGGAGCGGGGCGACGGACGCGGGGGCGGAGGCCCGGC
>JAJPZF010000223.1 GCA_021204545.1 Prevotellaceae bacterium | reverse complement strand
GCTGCAGGGGCTTGCACGTGGGCAGGCAGCCGGCAATCCTTCACCATAACAAGTTACGGTGACCCTTCGCGGAGCCTTCATTGAACACGTCGCAGTCCCTTCATTGAACAAGTTCCAAGATGTTCATTGAACAAGTTCCCATTCCTCCATTGAACGCTTCGCGGAGGTCTCGTCGAAGGCGTTTGAAAGGTTTAGGCGAAACCGTTTGAGAGGTTTAGGCGAAGGCGTCGCAAGCCCTTCGTCGAACGAGTTGCGGCGACTCCCAGGGGCGTCGCGTCACACGTTAATTCTGATTTGAAGCTGGATATCGTTCTTCCACCTGCTCCTGATAGCCTGCATGGCGCTGCCTTGCTCCGCGCGGTCGAGGTAGCAGGTGCAGCCGTACTTCGCCTCCATCGTAAGCAGGCCGCCCCAAAGGGCGCAGGCGACGGTCGCGGCGAGGCGCAGGCCCTCGCCGAAGAGCGTGGCGCTGGAGTAGGAGCTTCGCAAGGCGGGCTCGCTGACGTAGACGCGCGTGGAGTAGCCGGGCGTGTGGAAGTAGCTGAGGGCGGCGGCAACAGTGTTCCCCTTGCGCTTGAACTTGCAGCGCATGTTCTGCGTGAGGGACGCTCCCGCCTCTCCCTCGAGGGCGTGGAGGGTGAGGATGCTCTGCAGGCGGAGGGAGGAGGTAGGCAGGGCGGTGTACCTGAGCCTGATGCGGTGGTTGGCCTGCATAACGTCGCTGCTCTCCTTGCGCTTGAGCTGGTAGCGAAGGGAGAGCTGGTGGCGGGCGTTAAGCCTCCACTCGCTGGAGACGAGGAAGTCCTGCCCTTGGCTGCTGTGCGTCATCTGGTAGCGCGGCCAGGGGTTGCGGAAGAAGTCGGCGTAAGCCAG
This sequence comes from Prevotellaceae bacterium, assembly GCA_021204545.1. GTDB lineage: Bacteria > Bacteroidota > Bacteroidia > Bacteroidales > Bacteroidaceae > Physcousia. Next base: position 11,719 of record JAJPZF010000223.1, on the reverse strand, counting down.
CAGCGTCCAGTTGCGAAGGGGCTGGGCGTCGAGCTTGAGCATTCCTCCCGTCTCGTTCTGGGCGCGGCTGTTCTCGGAGATGCTCGAGGCGTAGAAGGAGTAGTACTGCTTCTGGTAGTAGCGCACCAGCCCCGTGAGCTTGTAGCCTTGGCTCACCGTCCACACCAGCTTGTCCACCATGCCGACGCCCCCTCGCTCCGTGCTGTAGGCGGTCTCGCCCGAGAAGACGACCCATCGGTTGCCGTAACCGTAGTGCGCCCCCAGCACGCCGAACTTGTTGCCACGGGGGTAGTAAGCCCTGTATGCGGCGGTGCCGGGGGCGAGGGGCAGGCTGAAGTGCTGGTAATAGCCCGTCGCGCCGAGCTGGAAGCCTCGCGCCTGCCACGAGATGTCTCCCCCCGTGAGGAGGCTCCTGAGGTTGCCTTTCTTCGAGAGTTCGTTGTCGGTTCTGTGGTAGCCGTTAGTGATGATGGTCTGCGCATCCCCGTCGCTGTTGAGCGTGGCATCGAGGCTGCGGCAGCTCACCCATACCGTCGTCTCGACGTTCCTTAGCCTGAGGGCGAGGGCTGCTCCTCGGAAGTAGCTGTACTCGTCGGCAGCGTTGTTCGCCCTAATGCCCCTCGAGGGAGTGCTGGCGTACGCCTTGCCGAGGCTGAAGCCGTTGTTGACGACAAGCCCCTCGCCGAAGCCCAGCTTGTAGTCGCCCACGATGAGGGTGCGCAGGCACTTGAGGTCCTTAAGCCCAAGGTAGCCGCCGTAGGAGTCGTAGCCCAAGGGCTTGGTGAAGGGCTCGCCAGCGTCCTTCTCGCCCGAAAGGCCGAGGAGCAGGTGGTTCATGCTCTGGAGGCGGTACTGCACACGGTTGTAGAGCGGGCTGCCGTTGTAGCCTCCGTTGGCGGGTGAGTGCATATATCCCTCACGGTAGTAGAGGGGGATGTCCAGCCTTGCGGTAAGCTCGTGCTCAGCTCTCGTGAGCAGGTTCCTGGCGTTGACGGTGTCCTTGCGCTCGGGCAGCTTGTCGCTGGCGTAGAAGAACAGGGAGAGGTAGCGGCGGGTGGCGTAGTTGAGGCTCTCAATAGCCATAAGCTCCGAGAGTGAGCGCATAGAGCCGTTGAGGAAGATATAGGTGTGTATGTCCTCTATCTGACTGTCGGTGAGCAGGGGTATCTTGCGGAAGTCCTCACGTGTGGCGGAGTTTATGTCGATGGGGTGGGCGTTGAGGTAGGCAAGCTCCTCGAGCTGGGCAGTCCACTCGGGGTAGTCTCCCCGCTCGTCGTCCTGAAGCTCGCTGATGAAGTCCTCGAGGGAATAGTCTTGTGCAAGGGCGGCAGCTGCGAAGAGGAGCGACGAGGCAAGGGTTAATAGTCTAAGGGTTCGTGGCATAGGGCTTAGGGGGTTGGCTGAGTGTCGTCAGAGCATGGCGTAACGCCCGCCTGAGATTTGGTGTATTATCCCTTTCCCCTCCAAGTCGAACGTCACGGAGAGGAGCTGCGAGACGGGTATGCCCGTCGCTATTACAAGCTGGTTGAGGTCTTTGCCCTCGTAGTCTTTCTTAAGCTGCACCACCACCTTCTGCTCTTCCTCGCTTAGCGGGGGGAACAGCTCCCTTTGCAGCGGCTTGGCGATGCTCTCGGGGGCAGCCCATCCCATAAGGCTGACTAAGTCTTCGGCGCTGTTAATCAGGTGCGCCTTGAAGTCCCTGATTAGGTTATTGCATCCTCGGGATTGCTGGTCGTCCGCCCTGCCGGGCAACGCGAACACGCTGCGGTTGTACTCGTTCGCGAGCCTTGCCGTTATCAGCGAGCCTCCCTTCTCCCTGCTCTCCACCACGAGCGTCGCATCCGCCATACCAGCCACTATGCGGTTGCGGCTCACGAAGTTCACCTTCGCTATCTTCGAGCCGTGGCAGTACTCGGTCACCAGCCCTCCCCTTTCTGTCATCTGGTTGGCAACGTGCCTGTGAGCCTGAGGGTATATCTGCTCCATCCCGTGCGCCAGCACCCCAACGGTAGGCAGCCCGTTCTCCATAGCCATAAGGTGAGCAGTCACGTCTATCCCGTATGCCAGGCCGCTCACCACCAGCGTGCCGGGGCATAGCCTCGACAAGTCTGCCATAATGTGCCGGCAGAGTGTCCTGCCGTACTCGGTGCATTGCCTTGTCCCTACCACGCTGACGACACGCTCCGCGTTCAAGTCCGCCACGCCAAGGCTGTAAAGCACTACTGGAGCGTCGGGGCATTCGCGCATTCGCCTCGGGTAGCGGGCGTCGGCAAGAGTAAGGATATCCCCTCCGAAGTCCATTGCCCAGCGAACCTCCTCCTGAGCCTCGTCAAAGTATGTCTCCATCCCCGCAATAGCCTCGCATAGCGCATTGCCCGAGCCTCCCTCTCCCTCAAACAGGCAGCCGCGATGCTCCCATACTCCCTTCGCATCGCCGTAACGCTCGAACAGCACCTTCTGAGCCACATAGTTCATCGGTAGGGACTTCGCCAACGCAATGGCGTAAATGACTTTTTCGTTCATAATCGCCTTTTTAGGTATTCATATCCGAAACTGCACCGCAGGCAGTCTGAGCGGTCACAATAATTAAGCTTCAGCTCAATGAGTGCCTGACTGTCGGCGGCATTCTCAACGCTTATGCCGCAGTCTTTCCACAACCTTAATATACGGTTGTCCTCTGCGGGCAGGGCAAGCAGTATGTCGTATAGCTGCGCCTTAAGCACCTCGTCGCCATGGGCGAGGGAATAGGCGAACAGGACAGGCACGACGGTGTTGGTTATCAGCAACTGCTGCGTGCTGCGTGAAAGCGTTAGCCTCTTCTTTTCCACAGGCTTGCCCATAGTGAGATGTGTAGTCCAATAGTCGGAAGTCTTTGCGGAGAGGAGTTTATAGAGAGCCTTCAACGGCTCGTCTTTCTTCATGCAGTCAAGCATGGAAGACATGCTCACCCTCCCCTCACAGTACATCCACGCAAGCTCGGCGAGGCGGATGTGGGGGAAGTTCTGAGGGCGAAGTCGGAGATACTTCCACTGTGCCTTGGGCATTGGGTCGGGTAGGGAGAATAGTCTCCTCTGATATTCGTACTCCTTCCGCAACCGTTCGCCATAGTCGTCCATGTCTTTCGCCCTGTCAATAAGGCCCGCAGTGCCGAGGAATATGGCTTCTATCTGGAACAGATCGTCTCGATGCTTCGCTATCTTGGAGAGAGGGATGAGCTTAGCCCAAGCCTCAAAGGCATCACCATTGAGACCGAAGCCAAAGTTGCGCGCAAGCGACACGAAGAAAGTGCGCTCCCAGTCGCCGTCAAACTCCGCAAGACGCTTCGATATTGCCTTGGCGCGGGCTTCTTGCCGCTCGCAAAGCAGGTAGTCCATCCAGCTGTGAACCAGGAAGGTGTCCACCTTTCCCACTATCTCATGACACGGAGGGTAGTCCTGCGGCTTCAGCAACTCCTCGTAATTGACACGGAGCTGGGCTGGTATGTCCAACTGCAACTGTGTTATTTCCTTCCCGCTTTGGGTGCGCACGGGGCAGTCCACCACGTTAACGACGTGAAGAATAACGTTGTTGTATGCTTCGTCCGTCTCGTGTCCGTGCCGAAACCAATCACTGCTCTTGAGGTGTATCTCAACGTTGCCCGCCCACATAGTGCCGTCTATTCGCACCTTTGCGTTGAAAAAATCGGGGCCAGAGTCGTAATTAGGTAAACCGGGGTTTATTATTTCTATCTCCTTGCCGTCTGATGAGAACAACGCACGAAGGGGAAGGATGCGTTGTTTCCAGACGTATTGGAGAAGCTTTTCCATAGTGAGGATACATATTTCGAGGCAAATATAGAGAAAAACGGCGTGAAAAGCTTACCTTTGCTAAGAATTAAGCAAGCAGACACGAGAACCAGACATGAGAATAGCATTGATAGGACACGGCAGAATGGGCAGGGAGATAGAGACGACAGCTCGTGAGCGAGGGCACGAGATAGCCGCCATAGTGGACAAGGACAACCGTGAGGATATGGACAAGGCTGACTTCCTCGGCGCGGACGTCGCCATCGAGTTCACTACCCCCGAATCGGCAAGGGCTAACTGCCGTGACGCTATGCTCAGAGGCATCCCCGTGGTTTGCGGCACCACGGGATGGCTCGACCAGCAACTCAGCGAGGCACAGAGCCTCTGCGACGAAACTGGCGGCACGCTGCTCTGGAGCCCTAACTTCAGCATCGGCGTGGCGGTGACGCGCCTCCTCAGCAACCAGCTCGCCTCCCTAATGAACAGACTGACGGGCTACGTCCCGACTCTGAAAGAGACGCACCACCAGCATAAGCGAGACCACCCAAGCGGCACCGCCATCTCACTGGCCGAGGACCTTACGGCAAGGGTGGACCGCCTGACGGGCTGGCAGCTGGGCATAGTTTGCCTGCCCGACGGACAAACCTTGGGCAGCGCGGAGACCGATGCGGACAAACTGCGCATCGACTGCCTGAGAAGGGGCGAGGTGGCTGGCATTCACTCCGTCTCGTGGGACAGCGAGGACGACCGCATCACTCTCACTCACGAGGCTCACTCGAGGCGGGGCTTCGCCAGGGGCGCGGTGATGGCCGCCGAGTATGCCGCAAGGCATCAGGGGCTGCTCACGATGGACAATGTGCTGGAGGACTTATTCCACACCAAATGAAGAAGAAAGACCAAAAGCCGACATGGCTGGACTGGCTGAAGGCAGGTGTGGCGTGCCTGCTCTACGCCTGCTTCCTCTGGTGGGCAGAGTGCTGGTGGGGCATCGTCCTGATGCCGCTCATCTTCGACGCATACGTCACCCAACGGATAAACTGGGGCTGGTGGCGCAAGCTGGAGAACCCCGTCACACGCTCCCTGATGAGCTGGGCGGACGCACTGGTGTTCGCGCTCGTGGCTGTCTACTTCGTCAACATATACCTGTTCCAGAACTACACCATACCCTCCAGCAGCCTCGAGAAGAGCCTGCTCGTGGGTGACTACCTCTTCGTGAGCAAGACAAGCTACGGCGCAAGGGCTCCGATGACACCGCTCTCCATGCCTCTCTGTCAGCACACTCTGCCGGGCGGCGCAAGGAGCTTCCTCAAGTGGCCGCAGTGGAAGTACAAGAGGGTGCACCCGAAGCCTGTGGCCGAGGGCGACATAGTGGTGTTCAACTACCCACAGGGCGACAGCGTGCTGCTCGGCTCACGCTATGCCGAGACGGACTACTACGAGCTGTGCTGCCTCGTCGGCAGACAGCTCCGCCCAGTGGCTCAAGGCTCTGAGGCCGTGACCCTCGGACGCGAGTTCATCCGCCAGCACCCCGAGGAGTTCGGCACGCTGAGCTGGCGGCCCGTCGACCGCAGGGAGAACTACGTGAAACGCTGCGTGGGGCTGCCGGGGCAATGGCTGGAGATACGGGAGAGAACGGTCTACACCGACGGCAAGCCTCAACCTGAGCCTGAGAACGCTCAGTACACTTACCGCATAGAACTCCAGACAAGAACGCTGCCGCAGGACCTGGCGAAGGAGACGGGCATCTCCACGGACGACCAGCGACAGCTCTACCAAAGCGGCACATGCCCGCTCACGGCGAAGATGGCAGCGCGCCTCAGAGAGCGCCGGGACGTGGTGAGACGAGTGGAACTCGAGGGTGCGAAAGAGACTGACATGCTGTTCCCGACGGGAGTGGAGACTGGCTGGACAACGGACGACTACGGCCCCGTGTGGATACCCAAGAAAGGGGCTACCATAAAGCTCACTCCCGACAACCTGCCGCTCTACGAACGCTGCATCCGCGTCTACGAGGGCAACTCGCTCAGCCTGAGCGCCGACGGCGGAATATCGATCAACGGCAAGAGAACGGACGAGTACACGTTCCGGATGGACTACTACTGGATGATGGGTGACAACCGGCACAACTCGGCTGACTCGCGCTACTGGGGCTTCGTGCCGGAGGACCACATCGTGGGCAAACCGCTGCTCGTGTGGTGGAGCCGTGACAAGGACTACAGCATATTCAACGGCGGCATACGCTGGAAAAGGCTCTTCCGACTGGTGGACAAGATAAGATGACCGCCTACCTCGCACCTGCCTGCCACTACTCCAGGCTGCTCGCAGGCGAAGCAATGCCACACGACACGCTCCTGCTGAGCCGCTGCCGCATCCTCACTCCCGCAGGGCAGACACTCACACTCAGCATCCCGCTCAGGCGCGACACGCATAACCGGCACGACAACCCCCTCGTGAGCGAACACGGCAACTGGAGACACCGGCACTGGAACGCTCTCCGAAGCGCCTACGGACGCAGCCCCTACTTCCAGTTCTACGCCGACGACTTCGCTCCCTTCTACCAAAGGCAATGGACACGCCTCCAGGACCTGAACGAGGCTCTACACCTGCTCGTATGCCAACTGCTCGGCATTCCCGACACCCCACAAGAGACACACCAAGGCCAAGACACCCCAAGACGACCATGCCCCCACCCCGACCTGAGCATCGTCGACCTGCTCTTCCGGGAGGGACCCGAGAGCGTCCTCTACCTGTAAGGCACAAGCCGGAGGGCGTGGCGACCCTTAGGGCAGCCACGCCCCGCAACATGAGCGATAAGCGCGCGGCAAGCCCCTGAACGCTCGTGCAAGCGAGAGCAATGGAGCTTGCTCCGCCAGAAGAACGGAGTTCTTCCCGAAGGAAAAACATTGCTCGCGTCAGCGAGCCCAAGAGAGCTGGAAGCTCTCCCGAAAACAAAGAATTGCTCGCGAAGCGAGTGTCGCCGAATCGCTCATGGTCGATTGGGTCGCTGCGCCCTTCGGGACTATTCCCGCAACCGTCTCACGGCACGGGGTCGTAGCCGCTGCCTCCCCACGGGTTGCAGCGCAACACGCGCCATAGGGCAAGCGCCAGCCCCTTCAGCGGCCCGTGCTTGCGCAGCGCCTCCACGGCATACTGGCTGCACGTGGGCGTGAAGCGGCACGAGGGGGGCGTGAGGGGCGAGATGAACCGCCGGTAGAGGCGGATGGGCAGGATGAGAGCCTCGCTCACTATGTCACGCATACTCTTCCAGCCCCGCGGGGATTTCCTCGGCTATGCGCTCGAGCAGGCTTCTCACCCTGGCCTCAACACTCTGATATCCCTCCATCTGCCGGCTCATCCACAGGAAGGCGAGGGACATGCGCCTCGAGCCCAGCGAGGGCAGGAGCAGCCCTTTGTTCAACCTGTAAGCCTCCCCGACGAGGCGGCGCAGGCGGTTGCGGTCCACTGCCCTCTTGTGCAGGCGCTTAGGAACTGAGACGAGCACACGCACCGCCGCTCCCTCCTCCCTCTGGTCAAGGCAAAAGACGGCGCGCAGGGGATAGGCGGCAAGCGAGCGGCCCGCCGGGCTGAAGAGCCTGTCTATCAGCTTCCTGCCGCGCAGCCGCTCCTCCTTGCCGAGCGTGTGGCGGGAGATGTCAGGCGCGGCGGTCACAGGTCCGAGGAGTGGCTCCTGATGTAGTCACTCAGAGCTGCCGTGATGCTCGGGTACTTGGGAGAGGGGGCCTCGAGAGCCACGTTCAGCCCCGACTCCTTGGCGGTTCTCGCGGTGTTTGAGCCGAAGGTGCCAATGACGGTGTTGGGGTAGTCCTTCTTGAAGTTAGGGAAGTTCTTCAAGAGAGAATTGATGCCCGTTGGACTGAAGAAGATGATCAGGTCATAGTCAAACGGCTCTCCCTGCTCGAAGTCGTTGCTCACTGTGCGGTACATCACGCACTCCGTGTGAGCGAGCCCCTTGCTGTCCATCATGTTGGCTATGTCGTCGTTGTGCACATCGCTAAGGGGGATGAAATACCTCTCGGCCTTATGCCTCGCCATCTGCGGCAAAAGGTCTGCCATCTTGCCTGTCGAGCCGAAGAACACCTTCCGCTTGCGGTATTGCACGTACTTCTGGATGTAGAGAGCCACCTGCTCGCTGACGCAGAAGTACTTCATGTCATTCGGTATGTCTATGCGGAGCTGCCTGGCCATGCTGAAGAAGTTGTCGACAGCGTGACGTGAGTTGAAGACTACCGCCGTGAAGTCCAGGATGTTGACATGCTGGGAGCGGAACTCCCTTGCCGTTACGCTTGCCACCTTGATGAAGGGGCGGAACACTATCTCGACATCGAACTTGCTCTGTATGTCGTAGTATGGAGACTTCTCTGAGGAGGGCCGGGGCTGCGAGACCAGGATTCGCTTCGTCATTTTGCTCAGTATTCAATTATCAGCCTCCCGGTTATGAGCGTCAGAGATTGCCACAACGCCACAAGAGGTGCGATTTCAAGAGCGCAAAGGTACACCAAATAGTGGAAAAGGCAATGGATTCCCCTGAAAAAGATGGAATAGCACTTGACGGCGAGCAGCGTTTTGGCAGCGAGGAGAATTACCAAGAGGACTGAGGCAATGCGAGCTATGGGCAGGTTGAAGTAGACGAAGATGAGCACGCTCGGGAAGAAAAGCAGACACTCGATGGAGAGGACGAAGGAGCAGGCGTCGGCCCAGAGCTTGCGCTGCGCCTTGGTGAAGAACACCCAGCCCGTGAGGGCGTATGCCGCGCGCTTGGCGACGAAGTAGGCGGCGAAGCAGCCGAGGTAGATTGACAGCAGGAGATAGGGCGAGAGCTGGCTCAGGAAGAGGTCGAGGGCGTACTGAGAGTAGGCGTAGGCCATGAAGACGCCCAGCAGGCAGAGCAGTATCGTCATCGACAGGACGGTGCGCCCCTCGAAGGCGATGTCCTTGGAGAAGGGGGTCTCCACGCTTTGCGGGGTATAGAAGAAGTTCCTTGCCTGGAGCACGAACTGCCGTCTTGCCCTGTTGGCTACGAGAACGAGCAGCGCGAAGCCGAGCAGCAGAAGGCCCGTCACCCAGTCGTCGCGCCAAAGCATATAAGGCACCGGCACTGCGCTGAAGCCATGCTCGGCAGCCTGAAGCTCGGGGTGAAGCAGGGGGTTCTCCTTGAAGAAGCCGAGAGTGTAGACTGGCTCGATGTCGGCGGCGCTGATCTCGTAGGTCTTCCTGCCTTTTAGTCCTGGGATGGAGAGCGTGTCGGGTCTCTGGCTTCGCTGGTGAATGCGCCGGGGTATGTTCGCCTGTATCACCGAGTCTATCATCTCGGGCTCACAGCCCTGCATGTTCTGGGTTATGCGCCAAGCTATCGTGCCCCTGTGAGGCACAGTGTCTGAGACGACAGACGGGGAGAGCATCAGATCTTGGCGAAGCGTCTTACGTCAGCGTTCCACTTTAGGGTCTCGAACACTGCCTTGACCGCTTCCTCGGGCGTTGAGGCTACCGTCCACATCCGGGCGTGAACGGAGCGCATGAAGTGCTCTTCGACAGAACGTTGCAAGTGTGCGAGCAGGTGGTCGAAGTAGCCAAGGGTGTTGAGAATGACGATGGGCTTGAGGTAAAGCCCCAGCTGCTTGTTGGTTATCAGCTCGAACATCTCGTCGAGCGTGCCGCAGCCCCCCGGCAAGACGAGGCTCGCGTCGCTCAGGTCGGCTATCATGTTCTTGCGTGTCGACATGTCCGCCACCTCGATAAGCTCCGTGAGGCCGTCGTGTTGCCAGCCTTGCCTCACCATGAAAGAGGGGATGACGCCAATCACCTTGCCTCCCGCCTCAAGGCAGCCGTCGGAGGAAGCCCTCATCAGTCCCATGTTACCTGCCCCGTTGATGACGGTCGCCCCACGCTCGGCAAGCAGCCTGCCCACAGCCCTCGCGTCCTCGTAGTACCGCTCCCTCAGCCGCGTGCTGCTTGCGCAGTATATCGCCACCTTCCTGACTTCTCCCATACCGCCTTACAGATTGAACGCCCGCCTGATGTCCTCCACACGGTCGAGCTTCTCCCACGTGAACAGCTCCACCTCCATCGCGCGCTCCCCGCCGTTGTACTTCGAGGTGAACGTCTTCCTCACCACCCTTGGCTCTCTGCCCACATGCCCGTAGGCAGCCGTCTCTTGGTAGATGGGCTTGCGCAGCTTCAGCGCCTGCTCTATGGCATAGGGGCGAAGGTCGAACAGCCTGCCTATCATCCGGGCTATCTCAGCGTCTGTCTCACGGACGCGCGAGCGGCCGTAGGTGTCCACGAAGATGCTCACTGGTCGAGCCTCTCCTATGGCGTAGCTCACCTGCACCAGCATCTCGTCCGCAACGCCAGCAGCCACCATGTTCTTGGCTATATGCCTTGCGGCGTAGCCTGCCGAGCGGTCCACCTTCGAGGGGTCTTTGCCTGAGAAAGCCCCGCCGCCGTGCGCTCCCTTGCCTCCATACGTGTCGACGATTATCTTGCGTCCAGTCAAGCCCGCGTCGCCGTGCGGTCCGCCGATGACGAACTTGCCAGTGGGGTTCACAAGGTAAGTGATCTGGTCGTTGAACATAGAGCTTATCCTCTCGTCGGCGATGCTCTGCTTGACCCTCGGAATCAGTATGCTCACCACGTCGCTCTTGATGCGCCGCTGCATAGCCTCGTCCGCGTCGAACTCGTCGTGCTGCGTTGAGATGACTATCGTCTCTATGCCGATGGGCTTGTGGTCGTCAGAGTATCGCACTGTCACCTGGCTCTTGGCGTCGGGGCGCAGGTAAGGCATAAGGCTTCCCTCCTTCCTGATGTCAGCCAAGACCATCAGCAGGCGGTGGGCAAGGTAGAGGGGCAGGGGGATGTAAGCGTCCGTCTCATTGGTGGCGTAGCCGAACATCATCCCTTGGTCGCCCGCTCCTTGGCTCTCTTTCTCCGTTCGCTCAACGCCTCGGTTGATGTCAGGGCTCTGCTCGTGTATCGCGCTAAGCACGCCGCAGGAGTTGCCGTCGAACATCAGCTCGCTCCTTGTATAACCAATGCTGTTGATGACCTCCCTTGCAACGCTCTGAAGGTCGATGTACGCCGAGGTCTTTATCTCCCCCGCCAGCACGACCTGCCCCGTCGTCACCATCGTCTCGCAAGCCACCTTGGCGTCGGGGTCGAAGGCGAGCAGCTTGTCGAGCACCGCGTCGCTGATTTGGTCGGCTATCTTGTCGGGGTGTCCCTCGCTCACCGACTCTGACGTGAATAAGTAACTCATCGCTTTGTGTCTTTAGTCTCGTTCATTAGTCGCTCTATAAAGAAGTGTAAGTGGAGGATGCGTGAAAAGTGCGCGCGCCTTTATCTTTTAGCATTTTTTTTTACTGTGGTTGCAAGCAGCCAAATCTGTCCACATTACCTGTTTCAGCAGCAAAGATACGAAAATCCCGCTGAACAGGCAAGGCTATGCCCCGATTTCTGCCAAGGGCTTCATCACGAACTCCCGCTCTTGCATCCGCGGGTGCGGCAGCGTGAGGCCCGGCTCCAGGACGCGCAGGTCGTCGTATAGGAGCAAGTCAATGTCTATCGCGCGGTCGCGGTAGCGGCAGCCTTCCGTCTTCTCCCTTCTGCCGAGCATCCGCTCTATCGCCTGCGTCTCGAGGAGGCACTGGCGGGGTGTGAGGCTGGTGAGCGCGAGGCAGCAGGCGTTGATGAACTTATGGCAGGAAAGAAAGCCCTGCGGCTCAGTCTCGATGAAGGAGGAGACCCGCTCCACCCTTCCCACGCGCTCAGAGATGAGGCGCAGAGCCCGCTGGAGCGTGGCTTCCCTGTCGCCAAGGTTAGAGCCGAGGCTTAGGTATAAACGGTGCAGGGTAGGGGGCAAGCCTGAGGGGGGTTAGTCCTGAAGAACGAGCATGGCGTCGCCGTACGTGCCGAAGCGG
>JAJPZF010000115.1 GCA_021204545.1 Prevotellaceae bacterium | reverse complement strand
TGAACATCATAGCCGACAACGTGAGGATGGCACGCGGGGAGGGGCGCATAGAAGGCTTCAACGAGGGCATTGCAGAAGGTGAGCGGCGGATGCGGATGATGAAGATGGAGATAGCAAGGAAGCTTAAGCAGGCGGGTCTCGACGCCTCGGCCATCGCCTCAACGACTGGTCTCGACCAGCGTGAGATAGAGGAACTGTAGGCCTTGCTATTTTGGCTCTCTTGCCCTACCTTCGCGCCCATCTTACATATAAAGTGATGGCAGCCCAGCGCAGAGGAGAGACAGCTGGAGGTAGCGACAGCTACGGGCACGTGCTCAAGTACACGGGTGTCTTCGGCGGGGTTCAGGTGCTTAAGATACTGATGGACGTGGTGAGGAACAAGCTCGCCGCCCTGCTCTTGCGCACGAACGGCTTCGGGCTGAACAGCATCTTCATGAACATAGGCGAGGTGGTCAACTCGCTCACGAACTTCGGCTTAGGCTTCTCGTCGGTGCAGCGTCTGTCGGAGCTTTACGAGGACGGCTCACAGGAGGACTTGCGCCTCTTCGTCGGCGTGGTGCGCACGTGGAGCCTAATGTCCGCCCTCATCGGGGCTGCGTTGTGCGTGTGCTTCTCGGGCTTGCTCGACTGGTACTACTTCCGCCAGACGGGTGAGAGCCACACGCTTGAGATAGTCTTCCTCTCGCTCTACGTTGCCTCGCTGCCCGTCGAGGCGGGCGAGTGCTCCATCCTCAAGGGCGTTCGTCAGCTCAAGAAGATAGCGGGCGTGGAGTTGTGCTGCGCCGTCTCCACCTTCGTCTTCACCATCCCCTTCTTCTGGGCGTTCGGCTTGCGTGGCATCGTCCTCTCGCTTGTGCTTTGCGGGTGGGCTAAGGCGATACTGCACCTATGGGTGAGCGTGAGGCTCTTCCGCTACAGGGTTCACCCCTTCTCCCGCTGGGAGCTGCGTGAGGGGCTGCCTTTGATAGCGAAGGGCGTGCCTTACATGCTCGCCTCCATTGCGGGCAGCCTCACCACCGCCCTTGTGTTCGGCTTCTGCCTTGCGGGGGCTACGTCGGAGATAGGGCTCTACAAGGCGGGCTACGGGCTTATGGTTACGTACGCAGGCATGGTCTTCGTCGCTGTTGAGGCGGACTACTTCCCCCGCCTCTCGTCGGTGAATCACGACACGGAGAGGATGAACCACGCCATCAACCAGCAGATAGACGTGTGCGTGCTGCTTATGGCTCCCTTGCTGATATGCTTCGTCTTGGCTATGCCCTGGATAGTGAGGCTGCTTTACTCCCACGAGTTCCTGCCCGTGGTGACGATGGCTCAGTGCGCCGTCTTCTATATGTTCTTCAAGGCGGTGACCACGCCAGTGGCTTACACTGCCCTCGCCAAGGGCGACTCCCTCGTCTTCCTCGTCGCCGAGTGTGCCTACAACGCCGTCTTCGTCCTGCTGCTCTATGCGGGCTACCATCGCTGGGGACTGACGGGGGCTGGCGTGTCGCTCTCGGTCGCCTCCCTCTTCGACCTCCTTATGATACTATCCCTCTACCGCGCGCTCTACCATGTGCGCCTTAGGGGCAGCACCTTGACGCTCATCCTGCCGCAGGGGCTACTGCTGCTTTGCGTAGTGCTCACGTCGCTCAGCGGCAGCACCTTGCTTAAGTACGGCGCGGGGCTGCCTTGCCTTGCCCTCTCCCTTTTGGTGACGTGGAAGCTGCTCAGAAGAAGATGAGTGCCTCCCTCCCGCGGGTGTCCGTGCTGATGGCTGTCTATAACGCCGAGCCTTACCTGCGGGAGGCGGTGGACTCGGTGCTTGCCCAGACCATAGGCGACGTGGAGCTTCTGGCAGTCGACGACGCCTCTACCGACCAGTCGCTCGCCATCCTTCAGCAGTACGCCAAGCGCGAGCCCTCGAGGGTGAGGGTCTTCGCCCAAAGGGACAACCAAGGGCAAGCCGTCGCCCGCAACCTCGCCCTCAGGCACGCCCGCGGGGAGTTCGTCTGCATGCTCGACGCCGACGACTGGCTCTCGCCCGATGCCCTCGAGCTTGCCCTCCGCCAGTTCACAAGCACGGACGTGGGCTGCTGCGTCTTCCGCCTCCTCAGGGAGTGGGACGACAGGACCGAGCCTTACCCTATGCCCCTGCCCACCACACAGCCCATAACGGGGCAGGAAGCCTTCCGCCTCTCCCTCTCCTGGCAGCTGCACGGGCTTTATCTCGTCAGGAGGAGGATACACCTGCGCTATCCCTACGACACAAGCTGCCGCCTCTACAGCGACGACAACACCACGCGCCTGCACTACCTTCACAGCCCCCTCGTGGCATTCTGCCAAGGCGAGTACCACTACCGCCAGCACCCGCTCAGCAGCACCAACGCCATCACCCCCCGCCTCTTCCTGCTCGCCGAGGCTAACCTTTCGCTCAAGCGCACGCTCGAGAGGGAGGCCGTCAGCCCGCACATCCTTGCGCAGTTCGAGAAGATACGCTGGGACAACTACAAGGGGCAGCTCCGCCTCTTCCACCTTAAGGGCAAGCGCCTCCTGCCCGAGGAGCGACTGCGCGTGCACACGATGCTGAGGACGCTCTACGGCAGCTTCAGCCGACGGCCGCGAGTGCCTTTCCCCCTCTTCGAGCTTAGGCAGTGGCTGGGCAGCCTCCTAAGGCGCTGAAATCGCTTCGGCGAACGCCCTGTAACTTGTTCAATCGACCATGAGCGAGAGACAGAGCAAGCTCGCTTGCTTTTCCGAGCGATGGGGAGATCGCCGCAGGCAATACACAAGTTGTAACTTGTTCAATCGACCAAAAGCGAGAGACAGAGCAAGCTCGCTTGCTCTTCCGAGCGCAGGGGAGATCGCCGAAGGCAATGAACGTCCTGGAACTTGTTCGACGGACCTTTTTCCAAAAGGATATAACGCGTACCTTTACCGCCACAAGCTGAAGGATATGGCAAGCTACTGGACAAGGAAAGACGACCAAAGCGAGGAGCTTCGGA
>JAJPZF010000009.1 GCA_021204545.1 Prevotellaceae bacterium | reverse complement strand
GAGGCTGTACGCTTGGGGACGGAGGCTCTGGAGATCAGGGGAAAGGCGTTGGGCAAGGAAAACCCTGACTATGCCGTGTCATTAAACAACCTTGCAGGCTACACTTTCCATAATGGCAACTTTACAGAGGCCGCGCGCTTGGGAGCTGAGGCTCTGGAGGCAAGGGAAAGGGCATTGGGCAAGGAGCATCCCCTTTATGCCACGTCATTAAGCAATCTGGCTATTCGCTCTTTCTATTGCCATGATTACGACACGTCAGCGCAGTATTCTGTCAGGACAACGCAAGTGTATAACAAGATAATCCTTAGAACTTTCGCTGACCTGACCGCAAGCGAAAGGGCTTTGTTCTGGAGCAGGTACAGCAACTGGTATAAGGATTTGCCGGGGCTTGCCTTCTACATACATAACGACTCGCTTACCGCCACGGCTTACGACGGGACGCTGCTCAGCAAGGGGCTGCTCTTGAACAGCGAGACGGAGATGAGCAAGCTGCTGCTCGAGAGCGGGGACACGGCTGTCGTGAGCAAGTATCACGCCTTGCAGGGCAACAGGGCGGTGCTTAACAAGCTTTACGAGAAGCCCATCGCAGAAAGGCGGATAAGCACCGACTCGCTTGAGAGCGTCATTAAGGCGCAGGAGCAGGAGCTGGTGCGCCTGTCGAAGGTCTACGGCGACTACACGAAGAACCTTAGCATAGGCTGGCGCGAGGTGCAGGCGAGGCTCGGAGAGAAGGACGCTGCGGTGGAGTTCCTTAGCTTCGGGGCGAGGAACGACAGCGTGATGTATGTCGCATTGACGCTTACGAAGGAGGACGACGTGCCGCACCTTGTGCCGCTCTTCGAGGAGAAGGAGCTGGACAGTATCGCCAAGGGCGACTACTACACGACCAGCGAGATAAGCAGGCTCGTGTGGCAGCCCCTAAAGGACGTGCTCAGGGGAAAGCGGAACATCTACTTCGCACCGGCTGGAGAGCTTCACAATATTGCTATTGAGAGCGTGCCAAGCTTCGAGGGCGAGGGGCTTATGTCCGAGAGCTGGAGCCTTTACCGCCTCTCCTCGACACGTGAGCTTGCGCTGATAAAGGACAGGAACGAGCTGCGGAGCGCCTGCCTCTACGGCGACCTGAGCTACGACATGAGCCTTGAGGACATCGTTGAGAACGAGGCGCGGTACGCAAGCGCGAACACCAAGCGCGGCAGCGACTGGGAGGTGGCGAGCATAGCGGACAGCCTAAGCCTCAGGGGAGCTGTAAGGAAGCTGCCGCCACTGCCCGGCACGAAGGCTGAGGTGGAGAGCGTCGACCGCTCGCTGAGAAGCCAGGGTATAAGCTCAGCCCTGCTCACCGACACGGCGGGCACTGAGGCCTCGTTCAAGGCACTTAACGGCAGGAGGACAAGCATCCTTCACCTCGCCACACACGGCTTCTACTGGACGGAGAGCGAGGCGAGGCGGAAGGGCTTGGACGCAATGTCGCTGCTGAGCAACGACAACAACGCAGGGAAGTATGTGGAGGACAAGATGCTAACACGCAGCGGCCTCTTCCTTGCGGGAGCGGACAAGGCGTTCGACAAGTCGGTGAAGCTGCCCGAGGGCGTTGACGACGGCATCCTCACCGCCAAGGAGATCTCCACGCTCGACCTGCGAGGGCTCGACCTCGTGGTGCTGTCAGCCTGCGAGACTGGGCTGGGCGAGATAAAGGGCGACGGCGTGTTCGGCCTGCAGCGTGGCTTCAAGAAGGCGGGCGCTAACACACTCGTGATGAGCCTCTGGCAGGTGGCCGACAAGCCCACACAGGAGCTGATGTCGCAGTTCTACCAGGACCTTGCCCAAGGCATGGCGAAGTATGAGGCATTCCGCAAGGCGCAGGGCTACCTCCGTGACAAGTACCCCGAGCCAGAGTACTGGGCAGCCTTCATCCTGCTCGACGCAGTGGACTGACAACAGAGACCCTTAACGGACCGCGACGCCTCGTACGAGAGACCGCGGAGGGTCGTAAGGGAGAGGTGCGGGCTTAGCTTACTTGGCTGCCGGGCTTCACGGGGCGCTCAGTGGTGGTGACACTGACGCTGCCGTCGTAGTTCTCGGCGGAGAGTATCATCCCCTCGCTTACGAGGCCGTTTTTGAACTCACGGGGGGCGAGGTTCGCCACGAAGAGCACCTGCTTGCCGACGAGCGTCTCAGGCTCGTACCACTGGCTGATGCCGCTCACGATGGTGCGGTTCTTCAGGCCGTCGGCAATGGTGAACTTAAGGAGCTTCTTCATCTTAGGCACTCGCTCGCAAGTCAAGACAGTGCCGACCCGCAGGTCGAGCCGCTGGAAGTCGTCGTAGGAGACGGTGTCCTTCAGGGCGGGGGCTTTGTACTCGGCTTCCTCGCTAGCTTTGATGGTATCTTGGAGCTTCTTCATCTGCGCCTCGATGACGCTGTCGTCTATCTTGCTGAAGAGCAGCGAAGGCTTGGGCAGCCGTTTGCCAACGGGCAGTATGCTGGTGCTTCCAAGGTCTGCCCAGCGAAGAGCATCGAGGGCGAGCATCTGCCTCAGGCGCTCGCTGCTGAAGGGCAGGAAGCACTGGAAGGCGATGGCAAGGTTTGCGGTGATCTGCAGGGAGACGTAGACGACGGTCCGCACCCTTTCGGGGTCAGTCTTAACCACCTTCCACGGCTCTGAGTCGGCTATGTACTTGTTGCCTATGCGGGCGAGGCTCATCGCCTCCTTCTGCGCCTCGCGGAACTTGAATGCGTCGAGCAGCTGCTCCAGCCTTCCCTTCGCCTCGGAGACCGAGCGGAGGGTCTCACGGTCGAAGTCTGTAAGCTCGGCAGGCTCGGGCACCGTTCCCCCGTAGTACTTCTGCGTGAGCTGCAAGGCTCGGTTCACGAAGTTGCCGTAGACGGCCACCAGCTCGTTGTTGCAGCGGGCCTGGAAGTCTGCCCACGTGAAGTCGTTGTCCTTGGTCTCGGGGGCGTTGGCGGTAAGCACGTAGCGCAGCTCGTCCTGACGGTCGGGCA
>JAJPZF010000245.1 GCA_021204545.1 Prevotellaceae bacterium | reverse complement strand
AGCCTCTCGCTTGCCTCAGGCGAAGGGCGCAGCAGGGCGTCCTCAATGATACGCAGCTGCTCCTCGGGGATGTCGCTGTACATCACCTTCGCCGCAGGGTTGACTATGCCGAAGTCCATCCCTCGCCGACGGGCGTGGTAGAGGAAGACGGCGTGCATTGCCTCGCGCACGTAGTCGTTGCCCCTGAAGGCGAAGGAGAGGTTGGACACGCCCCCGCTGACGTGCGCCTGTGGGAGGTTCTTCCTTATCCACTCCGTAGCCCTGAGGAAGTCGAGGGCATAGCCGTCGTGCTCGGGCATCCCCGTGGCTACGGCAAGTACGTTAGGGTCGAAGATGATGTCGGTGGGAGGGAAGCCAGCCTTGTCGACCAGGAGGCGGTAGGCTCGCTGGCACACCTCAATGCGCCTCTCGAAGGTGGTTGCCTGCCCCCGCTCGTCGAAAGCCATCACCACAGCCGCGGCCCCGAGCCTCCTGAGCTCCTCGGCGTGGCTGAGGAACACCGTCTCCCCCTCCTTGAGCGAGATGGAGTTGACGATGCCCTTGCCCTGAAGGCAGCGCAGCCCCTCGCACACCACCTGCCAGGAGGACGAGTCGATCATGACAGGCACACGTGAGACATCGGGGTCGGAGGCGAGCAGCAGGAGGAAGTGACGCATCTGCTTGGGAGCGTCGAGCAGGCCGTCGTCCATATTAATGTCGAGAGCCAGCGCCCCGTCCTCCACCTGTCGGCGGGCGATGCTGAGAGCCTCGTCGTAAGCGCCCTCCCTTATCAGCCTGAGGAACTTGCGTGAGCCAGCCACGTTGCAGCGCTCCCCCACGTTGACGAAGCCCGCCTCGGGCGAGACATCCAGCAGCTCCAGTCCGCTAAGCCAGAGGCTCGAGGGCTTAGGGGCGGACTTGTGGGGCGCGGCCTTGGTGAGAGAGGCGAGCAGGGCTATGTGCCTCGGGGTAGTGCCGCAGCAGCCCCCGATGATGTTCACCAGTCCTTCCTCCACGAAGGGGCGCGTCTCCTCGAGCATCATCTCGGGGGTCTGGTCGTAGCCGCCCAAAGCGTTGGGCAGCCCCGCGTTGGGGTGAGCCGAGATGTAGTAAGGCGCTTTGCGGGCGAGGTTGCGCAGGAAGGGGAGCATATCCCTTGCGCCGAAGGAGCAGTTGAGCCCGACGCTGAAGATGCTGGCGTGGGAGACGGAGGCGAGGAAAGCCTCCAGCGTCTGTCCGCTGAGCGTCCTGCCCGCCTTGTCGCTGACGGTGACGCTGAGCATTAGCGGCACTCTCCTTCCCGTCCTCCGCATAGCCTCCCGCGCGGCGTCTATGCCCGCCTTGGCGTTGAGCGTGTCGAAGATGGTCTCAAGCAGCAGTCCGTCCACGCCCTCGAGCAGAAGTGCTGTCATCTGCTCGATGTAAGCGTCCTGAAGCTCGTCGTAGGTGATGGCTCTTGCGGCGGGCTGCTCAACGTCGGGACTGATGGAGAGGCTTTTGCTCGTCGGCCCTATGCTTGCCACGACGAAGCGTGGCTTCCCCTTGGTGGAGTATTCCAGGGCTGCGGCTCTTGCTATGCGCGCCGCCTCGCGGTTAATCTCCCGGACGAGAGCCTCCTTTCCGTAGTCGGCGAGTGAGACCCTCTGGCTTGAGAACGTGTTGGTGGTGATGATGTCCGCTCCTGCCTCGAGGTAGAGGCGGTGTATGTCGCTCACCACGTCGGGGCGTGTGAGGCAGAGCAGGTCGGCAAGCCTTCCTGCCTCGCTGAGGCGGCGGGCTTGTATCATCGTGCCCATAGCCCCGTCGAGCAGCAGTATCCTTTTGCCCGTCTCCTCTCTGAGGGAAGCCTTAGCCGCCATTTAATAACTCTTTTTGAAGCTGCGAGCCATCTCCCTGCGGTCTTCCTTGTCCTTCAGGGTCTGCCGCTTGTCGAAGCTCTTCTTTCCCCTCGCTATGTGCACGTCGAGCTTTGCCCTGCCGTTCTCGTCGATGAAGAGCAGGGTGGGGATGAGGGAGAAGCCCGGAGCCTTGAGGGCGTTCTCTATCCTGTGTATCTCCCTGCGGTTAAGCAGCAGCTTGCGGTCGCGCCGCTCGGCGTGGTTGTTGTAGCTCCCGTTCTCATACTGCGCCACGTACATGTTCTTCACCCACACCTCGCCGCCTATCACCATGCAATAAGTGTCCGCCAGGGAAGCCTTGCCCGCCCTTATGCTCTTTATCTCCGTGCCGGTCAGCACTATGCCTGCGGTGTACTTGTCGGAGAGGAAGTAGTCGAACGCCGCCTTCCTGTTCTTTATGCTCACCTTGCTTGGTGTGGGTTTCAGCTTAGCCATATCATTTCAAGACAGTGACGAAGTTCCCTATATGCTCATCCACATGGCGGGCGACTATGGCGGTGGCCTTCTCCTCCATCATGAGGAAGCGGTCGTCGAGCTCGTCGAACTGGGGGTACTTCTCGAACAGCGCCATGAACTCCTCGTCGGAGCAGTCGCGTGTCAGCTCCTTCTCGTTGGCTTTGAACAGGCTTGAGGCCTTGCGTATGACAGCGGGAAGCTCGCTCACTCCCCACTGCCTTATGGCTTTGACGAAGGGGTTGCGGAAGAAGAACGGGCCGTAGCCGTTGTGCAAGAGCTGCACGAACCCCCCGTCGAGCACCTCCTCCCTCAGTATCCCGTAGGCCAGCAAGGTTATCTGCTCGGCGTTCAAGAGGGGCATAGTCTCGGCGTTAAGCTCGCCTCCAATGGCCTCGAGGATAGCGTCCCTCACCACGCCGATGAATGCGTCCATCCCCTTCAGTGCCGCCTCCTTCAGCCTTGTCTCCTCTATCTTTATGTCCATAATCAGAAGGCAAAGGTAGTGAAATAAGCCGCCCTGAGAGAAATATTAGCCCCATTTGTTAGGTCGTCTAATCATATTTTGGTACTTTTGCCGAGCGTTGAAGCACTAAACAGTTCAAACTATAATCAGTTAATCAGCACTAATCACTATGGTTTATTCAAAAGAAGTACAGAACATGTGTTGCGTGGC
>JAJPZF010000278.1 GCA_021204545.1 Prevotellaceae bacterium | reverse complement strand
ACGACGCTGACTCGACTGGCACCAAGAACCACATCTCCCTTGCCAAGGAGATAATAGACAAGCATAAGGCTAAGTAAGGCGCTATGGCAGTACACAAGAAATACCCCGCCCTGGGCAGAGGGCTCGACGCACTGATAAGCACCGAGGAGGTGCGCACACAAGGCTCTTCCTCCATCAACGAGGTGGAGATAAGCCGGATTAACGCCAACCCTAACCAGCCACGGCGTGAGTTCGACGAGCAGGCTCTGCGGGAGCTTGCCGACAGCATCAGCGAGATAGGGCTGGTGCAGCCCATCACCGTGCGCAAGATGGACGATGGCACGTTTACTATTATAGCTGGTGAGCGTCGCTGGCGTGCCTGCCAGATAGCGGGGCTCAGCACGATACCGGCCTACATCCGCACCGCCGACGACGAGAACATGATGGAGATGGCGCTGGTGGAGAACATACAGCGCGAGGACTTGAACCCTATGGAGATAGCCCTCGCCTACCAGCACCTGCTCGAGCAGTACGGCATGACGCAGGAGCGCCTCTCGGAGAAGGTGGGCAAGAACCGCTCCACCGTGACCAACTACCTGCGGCTGCTCAAGCTGCCCGCCTCCATACAAGTGGCTCTGGAGAACCGAGAACTCGATATGGGGCACGCAAGGGCGTTGCTCTCGCTTGCCGACCCGACGTTGCAGAACAAGGTGTTCGACGAGATAAAGCGGCAGGGACTGAGCGTGAGGCGCGTGGAGCAGATGGTGAACGAGCTGCTCTCTGGCGGGGAGGTTAGCACAGCTGGCGGGAAGATAAAGGGGAAACGGGGCAGCCTGTCAGCGCAATACAAGGAATTGAGAAAGGAGCTCTCCAACCTCTTCCAGTCGAAGGTACAGTTCACGTGCAGCGAGACGGGCAGGGGAAGGATTAGCATCAGCTTCGCCAGCGAGAAGGACTTGCTGCGCATAGTCGAGATGTTTGACCAGTTGAAAAGGTGAGACCCAACAGGCTGACACACGCACTCATATTGCTGCTCAGCCTGTTGCTATGGGTAGGGAGTGAGGCAAGGGGAGCGGAGTTGCCTGATAGTGTTGAGGTTCTACCTGACAGCATTGAGGCGTTGCCGCTTGATAGCACAGTCATCGAACTGGCGGACAGCTTGCTGAGGAACGACAGCACCCTCGTTGGCGACTCATTGACGATGACCTTAGACCTCTCCAAGCTTCGCCCCAACCGCAAGGACGGCTTCGTGCCAGACCCCATCAGGGCGATGTGGATAGGCATAGTCTTCCCCGGCGGCGGGCAGATATACAACCGCAAGTTCTGGAAGCTGCCAGTCTTCTACGGAGGATTCCTCGGCTGTATGTACGCCCTGACGTGGAACAACATGATGCTGCGGGACTAC
This sequence comes from Prevotellaceae bacterium, assembly GCA_021204545.1. Classification (GTDB taxonomy): domain Bacteria; phylum Bacteroidota; class Bacteroidia; order Bacteroidales; family Bacteroidaceae; genus Physcousia. Next base: position 1,630 of record JAJPZF010000278.1, on the reverse strand, counting down.
TCGCAGGCGTATCTCGACATAATGGACGACGACCCTGAGACGAAAAGCTATGAGCAGATGCTGCCCTTGGGCTACAGCATCGAGGGAAAGGAGGACAGGTTCAAGACCATCTTCAAGAACAAGAAGGACCGCTACCGCAAGTTCCGAGACCTCAGTGTCTTCGCCTTCATCGGGGTGTACGCCCTCTCGATAGTGGACGCTTACGTGGACGCCGAGCTAAGCACCTTCGACATCTCGCGCGACCTCAGCCTGCACTTCGAGCCGGCCGTCTTCGGCACGAGCCTCTCCCGCACGCTCGCCGACAACCGCAAGGCATACGGCATACAGATGAACCTGACATTCTAAAGCATTACATATATGACCAACCAACCATACCGCATCTTGGCTTTAGCCTTAGCGTTGCTGCCCACAGCCCTTTGCCGGGCGCAGAGCGACCTCTCAGTCTACGACGAGCAGACGGGAAGGAACGAGGAGATACAGCTCCCCGACGGGATGAGCGCCTCGACCTCCGACTCTCTGCTGCGAGAGTGGAACGTGCGCAAGTACCTCACCCTCGACGAGAGCTGCCTCGCGAGCAGCGCCAACCCCGAGTTCAGCAAGGAGGAGTACATCCAGCGGCTCAGCCACCTGCCCAACGTCATAGAGATGCCCTACAACGACGCTGTGCGCCAGTGCATCGACCAATACGCAGAGCGCCTGCGCCGAACGGTGTCTCTCATGCTCGGGGCTGGTAACTTCTACATCCCCATCTTCGAGGACGCGCTGGAGATGTACCAGTTGCCGCTCGAGCTCAAGTACCTGCCAGTCATTGAGAGCGCCCTTAACCCTAAGGCCGTGAGCCGCGTCGGGGCGGTGGGGCTGTGGCAATTCGTCATCACCACCGCCAAGCAGTACGGGCTTGAGGTCACCAGCCTTGTGGACGAGCGTTGCGACCCCGTCAAGTCCTCCTACGCCGCGGCGCGCTACCTCCGGGACCTCTACTCCATCTTCGGCGACTGGAACCTTGTGCTTGCCGCCTACAACTGCGGTCCGAACAACGTGAGCAAGGCTATCAAGCGGGCGGGAGGCAGCTCGGACTACTGGAAGATATTCACCTACCTGCCCAAGGAGACACGAGGCTACGTGCCCGCCTTCATCGCCGCCAACTACATAATGACCTACTACTGCGAGCACAACATCTGCCCCGCCTCCGCCGAGCTCGCAACGGGGACGGACACCATCCTGGTCAACCGCGACGTGCGCTTCGAGCAGATCGCAGACCTCTGCGGCATCTCGATGGAGGAGTTACGGGCGCTCAACCCGCAGTACCGCACGTCGCTCGTCCCGGGAGAGGCTCGCCCCTCGTCGATACGCCTCACGACGGATGCCCTGAACACCTTCCTCACGCTCGGCGACAGCGTGTACAACTACAGGGCGGAGGAGCTGATGAGCAAGAAGGAGGTGGAGGTGCCCGTGCAGGCGACGCAGCCTGCCACCTCTGGGCGGAGCAAGGGCAGGGCGAGCAGCCGAGGCGCCTCGTACATAACGGTGAAGAGCGGGGACAACCTTGGGGCAATAGCACGCCGCAACGGCACTACCGTGGCTCAGCTTAAGCGCCTGAACGGCCTCAGGGGCGACGGCATAAGGGCAG
>JAJPZF010000068.1 GCA_021204545.1 Prevotellaceae bacterium | reverse complement strand
GCGCAGACGAGCATGGCCATAAGGGCTATCGTGAGTAGCAGCCGTAGGGTGGAGCTTGTCCAAGCGTCGAGGATGTTCATCACCGTCGTGCCAGTTATCACGATGAGGGAGAGCGCCCAGAGGTTGTAGCTGAGGTCTCTTATAGAAGTTATAAGACGGTGAAGGGAAGGGAGGAAGGCTTTCGTCAGCAAGGCTAAGGCGAGGGGAAGCAATAGCACTGCGCTCACCTTGGAGAGGATGGCGAGGAAGAGGCGGAGGAAGCCTTCGCTCTCGCTGGGCAGGCAGATGAAGCAGAGGGGAATAAGCACGGTGGCAAGGAGGTTGGAGAGCAGTGTGTAGGCGGTCATCTCCTCAAGGCTTCCGCCGAGCTTGGCTGTGACTACTGCTGCCGCCATTGCCCCAGGGGAGATGACGCACACGAGGGTAGCCTCAAGGAAGACGAGCCTGTGCCCCGCTGGGTGAAGGCAGAGTATCAGTGCCATCACCATAGCCACAAGCACCGTCTGCCCTATGCCAAGCCAAAGGTGCCACCGCTTGAGGCGAAGCCGCCGCAGCTCCACCTTGCAGAACGTGACGTATAACACTGCGAATGCGCAAAGTGGCAGTGTGACGCTGTTGTAGGGCAGATACCACAAGGCGACGGGACGAAGGGCTGGCACAAGGCGGAATGGCAGGTAGAGAGCCACGCCCAGACATATAGCCAAGGGCAAAGTCCAGTCCTTGACAAAGCGCCTCACCCTGCTTTTTCTGCTGCTCATCGGCGCGAAGATACGCAAGGCTGTCCGTTAAGACAAGCTATGCTCGCCCTAAGACCCGTGCGGCTTTTAAGAGATATTTTACTAAGCTCCTCTTCCTTTTCTTATATTATTGCATTACCTTTGCGTGGCAACCCTTTGGAAAGCACTATGCCAACCGTCAATCTCCAAAGCGAGCTGAAGAGGTACTTCGGCTTCGACACATTCAAGGGCGACCAGGAAGCAATAATAAGTAACGTGCTCGCCGGGCGGGACACCTTCGTGCTTATGCCCACGGGCGGAGGCAAGTCGCTCTGCTACCAGCTGCCCGCGCTGCTGCTGCCCGGCACTGCCATCGTCATCTCTCCCCTCATCGCCCTGATGAAGAACCAAGTGGACGCCATCAGGATGGTGAGCGAGAGCGACGGCATAGCGCACTTCCTTAACTCCTCCCTCTCGAAGCCCGAGGTGGAGCACGTGAGGCAGGACGTGAGGAGCGGGCGCACGAAGCTGCTCTACGTTGCGCCCGAGAGCCTGACAAAGGCAGAGAACGTGGCGTTCCTCCAGACGATAAAGATATCCTGCTACGCCATCGACGAGGCGCACTGCATATCGGAGTGGGGACACGACTTCCGCCCCGAGTACCGGCGCATACGACCCATCATCGACGAGATAGGACGGGCTCCCGTGATAGCTCTCACAGCCACCGCCACGGACAAGGTGAGAAGGGACATCCTCAAGAGCCTCGGCATCGTGGACGCCGCCGAGTTCAAGAGCTCGTTCAACCGCCCTAACCTCTACTACGAGGTGCGGCCCAAGACGAAGGACGTTGACCGCGACATAGTGAAGTTCATACGCCAGCACCAGGGCAAGAGCGGCATAATCTACTGCCTCAGCCGAAGGAAAGTGGAGGAGCTTGCTGAGTTCCTTCGCCTTAACGGCATCAACGCCCGCCCCTACCACGCCAAGATGGACGCCCAGACACGCAGCGCCACGCAGGACGACTTCATTATGGAGCGCATCGACGTTATCTGCGCCACGATAGCCTTCGGCATGGGCATCGACAAGCCAGACGTAAGGTACGTCATACATTACGACATCCCCAAGAGCCTCGAGGGCTATTACCAGGAGACGGGGCGTGCCGGCAGAGACGGGGGCGAGGGCTTGTGCGTGGCGTTCTACCAGCGCAAGGACTTGCGAAAGCTCGAAAAGTTTATCGACGGCAAACCGCAGTCGGAGCACGAGGTGGGCAAGCAGTTGCTACAGGAGACCGCCGCTTACGCCGAGACCTCGCTGTGCCGCCGAAAGACGCTGCTGCACTACTTCGGGGAGGAGTACTCTCAGGACAACTGCCACAACTGCGACAACTGTCTGCATCCCACTGAGGCGGAGGAAGTGGGGACGCAACTGCTCAAGGCTCTGCGCGTGGTAGACGACGAGGGAGACTGCATAAAGATAACGCAGATAATAGAGATACTGATGGGCACTCCCCAGCGGTCCGTCTCCCAAAAAGACGACGAGTATCTCGCTATGCGAGACTGGTATGACGACATCGACGCCCGCGAGGTGGTAGACGGCCATACGGGTCGCTTCTGGAACACCCTGCTGAGGCAAGCCGTGATAGCGGGCTACCTCAAGGGCGACGTCGAGAACTACGGCGTGGTGTCGCTTACGGCGAAGGGACGGGAGTTCCTGCGTAAGCCCGTGGAGTTCTTCATAACAGAGGACCGCGACTTCTCGCAAGCCGCAGGGGAAGTGCCTGAGGCTCCCGCTGTGCTCGACGAGACGCTGATGGCCATGCTCAAGGGCTTGCGCAGAAGTGTGGCGAACAGGAACAACGTGCCTCCCTACGTGGTCTTCCAGGACCCCTCGCTCGAGGCGATGGCTATATACTATCCCGTCACGCCCGACGAGCTGCGCAGCATCCCCGGTGTGGGCGAGGGCAAGGCGAAACGCTACGGGCAGGAGTTCTGCGAGCTGATAGGGAAGTACTGCGAGGAGAACGAGATAGAGCGCCCCGACAACAGGCGCATACGCAATCTTCCCAACACCGTGAGCGTTAAGAAGACTATCATAGAGAAGATAGACCTGAAGATGATGCTCGACGACGTGGCTGACGCTCTCGGGGTGGAGCCGGAAGAGCTGCTCACCGACATAGAGGCCATAGTGAACAGCGGCACAAAGATCAACCTCGACTATTACATCCGTGAACGGATGGACGAGGAGGACGTGCGGGAGATTTATGAGTATTTCCGCGAGTCGGAGACTGACGACATCGAGGCCGCGCTCGAGGAGCTCGGAGCCGTCTATACCGAAGAGGAGATAAGGCTCGTGCGCATAAAGTTCCTCTCCGAGCTTGCCAACTGAGACAGCGTTGCGACCCTTAGGGCAGCAACGCAATAATGGGCGTGGCAGGTATGTGCAGTGCCTGGCCTACGGCGAGGCTCGGCTGCGCTCGGAAGAGTCAGCAAGCTGCTCTTCTCTCGCTTGCGCGAGCGTTCGGCACTAACAAACGCTGTCGCGTTTACTGGGGGTTCCGCTACGCTCAACCCCCGGCTACCATGTGCAGCCCCGTTGGGGCTATTGTTCGCCACAGCGAATCCCGTACAGCCCCTTCGGGGCTTACCGCGCCGCAAATAACTACGCTTGTTATGCCCCTTCGGGGCTATATGGCAAACGCCAATAACTGCGTTAGTTATGCCCCGTCGCGGCTGTACTATGGCAACCGCGGCTTTTAACCCTCGGTTTAGGTTAAATCTGGGAGTTCCGCGCGGGTTCCTGGCGAAGATTTAGTAATTTTGCGCCGTAAATAAGCTTCAGAAGTCTATGGCATCATTTATTCAGGACAAGATTGTGATGGACGGGCTGACGTACGACGACGTGCTGTTGGTTCCCGCCTACTCGGAGATATTGCCGCGCGAAGTGGATCTCACGACAAGGCTCTCCCGCAACATAGAGCTTAAGATACCTTTCGTCACGGCGGCGATGGACACTGTGACGGAGGCGCCCATGGCTATCGCCATAGCCCGCGAGGGCGGCATCGGGGTGATTCACAAGAATATGTCCATCGAGGAGCAGGCGAGGCAGGTGGCCATAGTGAAGCGCGCGGAGAACGGGATGATATACGACCCTGTGACGATAAAGCGTGGCAGCAGGGTTGCCGACGCGCTGAAGATAATGACAGAGTACCACATCGGCGGCATACCCGTTGTTGACGACGAGCGTCATCTGGTAGGCATCGTCACGAACAGAGACCTGCGCTTCGAGCTGAATCTCAGCCGTCCCATCGACGAGGTGATGACGAAGGAGAATCTCGTGACCACGAGAGTTCAGACCGACTTGGTGGCTGCCGCGAAGATACTTCAGGAAAGGAAGATTGAGAAGCTGCCCGTCCTCGACGAGAACGACCGCCTGATAGGGCTGATTACTTACAAGGACATAACGAAGGCGAAAGACAAGCCTATGGCGTGCAAGGACTCGAAGGGCAGGCTGCGAGTGGCGGCAGGAGTGGGCGTGACAGCCGACACGCTTGAGCGGATGCAGGCGCTCGTGGAGGCTGATGTCGATGCCATTGTCATAGACACTGCGCACGGGCATTCCAAATATGTCATAGAGAAGTTGAGGGAGGCCAAGCAAGCGTTCTCTGACGTTGACATAATAGTAGGCAATGTCGCCACGGGCGAAGCCGCCAAGATGCTCTGGGAGGCAGGGGCTGACGGCGTGAAGGTGGGCATCGGGCCAGGCAGCATCTGCACGACGCGTGTGGTGGCAGGGGTCGGTGTTCCGCAGTTGAGCGCCGTCTACGATGTGGCTTGCGCCCTGCGTGGGACTGGCGTTCCGTTGATAGCCGACGGCGGCTTGCGCTACTCGGGCGATGTGGTCAAGGCGTTGGCCGCGGGCGGCTACAGCGTTATGATAGGCTCATTGGTGGCCGGCACTGAGGAGTCTCCCGGCGACACAATCATATATAACGGCAGGAAGTTCAAGAGCTACCGCGGCATGGGCTCGCTTGAGGCGATGGAATGCGGCTCAAAGGACAGGTATTTCCAAAGCAATGTCAACGACGTGAAGAAGCTTGTGCCGGAGGGCATAGCCGCCCGTGTGCCTTACAAGGGCAGCGTGCAGGAGGTGATGTACCAGCTCTGCGGCGGCTTGAGAAGCGGCATGGGTTATTGCGGCGCTGAGACAATAGAGAAACTGCATGAGGCTAAGTTCGTCAGGATCACTAACGCGGGTGTGCTGGAGAGCCATCCGCACGATGTCACCATCACCAGCGAGGCCCCGAACTACAGTCGCTCGGAATAGCGTCGCGGCATAAATAAAGAAAAGATGAAAAGCATAATGAAGAAACTGTTATTTGGCGCAAGCCTGCTGGCGTTGTCCGCCACGGCTATGGCCGGGGACGACGACCCTGTGATTATGCGGATAGCGGGCAAGCCAGTCACACGCTCTGAGTTCGAGTACAACTACAATAAGAACAACTCAGACTCAGTAGCCGACCAGGCTGACATAGACAAGTATGCCGAGCTGTTCATCAATTACAAGCTGAAAGTGAAGGCCGCGGAGGACGCCCGCTACGACACTCTGTCGAGCTTCCGTGATGAGTTCCGCACCTACCGCGACCAGCAGATACGTCCCATGCTTGTGAGCGCCGAGGCCGAAGAGGCGGAGGCGCAGGCATATTACGAGAATATGCTGAAGCAGTTGGACGGACACGACCTGAGGCTTCCCGCCCACATCTACCTTCGTGTGCCGCAGAATAGCGCTGACTCGGTACAGGCAAGGCAGAAAATGCTCATAGACAGCATCTACGGTGTGCTGCAGGCAGGCGCTGACTTTGAGGAGCTGGCGAAGAAATTCTCAGAAGACCCGCAGACAGCTCCCCGCGGCGGTGCATTGACTTGGTTCGGCCCCGGGCAGTTGTTGCCCGAGTTCGAGCAGACAATGTACGCCTTGCGTAAGGGCGAGATCTCAGAGCCTATACAGACTGCGGCGGGTTATCACATAGTGCGCCTTAACGACCAGAAGGAGCTTGAGCCATACGACAGCCTGCGGCCGCAGATACTCCGTTTCCTCGAGGCCCGCGGACTGCGTGAGAGGCTGGCTGTGGCTGCCGTTGACACGTTGGCGAGCCAGCGCGGTGTCACGGCGGACGAAGTGCTGGACAGTGAGTGCGAGCGCCTGTCGGCGGAGGACGCTGACTTGAGATATTTGGTGCAGGAATACCACGACGGCTTGCTTCTCTATGAGATCTGCAAGCAGCAGGTGTGGGACCCGGCTGCGAGTGACACGGCGGCTTTGCGGAAATATTTTAAGAAAAACAAGAAACGTTATGCGTGGGACAAGCCGCATTTCTACGGGATGGTTTACCATGCGTCCCAAGAGGATGATGTCGCCAAAGTCAGAAAACTGGTGAAAGGCTTGGACGAGAGCCAGTGGCTGCCGACAGTGAAGGAGACAATGAACGCCGACACGACCATGGTGCGCGCGGAGATGAAGCTGTACGCCCAAGGCGACAACGCCTTTGTCGACTCGCTCGTGTTCCACATCAACACAGGTAAGTCGCGGTCACGGAAAGGCTTCCCTTATTCAGGCGCTGTGGGCAGGACGCTGAAAAAAGGCCCTGAGAAGTGGACAGATGTCGCCGGCTCAGTGGTCTCCGACTACCAGATGGAGTGCGACAAGCAGTTTGCCGAGGCGTTGCGCAAACGCTATGATGTTGAGGTTTACAAGGAAGTTCTCGAGACAGTGAACAGGCACTGACCGTCAAGCCGCGATGAAAAGGGCTCTCATCTTTGCTGTCTTATTCTGCGCCTGCCTCTGCTCTTCAGCCCAGACACTTGACAACGTCGTCGACGAGGTTATATGGGTTGTCGGCGATGAGGCTATACTCAAGAGCGACGTTGAGGGTATGCGCCGCGACCCCTCGTGGTCGCAGATACAGGGCAACCCCTATTGCGTCATCCCCGAACGGCTTGCCATCCAGAAACTTTTCCTGCACCAGGCCGCCATCGACAGCATAGAAGTATCAGACGCGCAGGTTAATTCCTCCGTTGAGGAGCGCATAAACGACTGGGTGATGACGGCAGGCAGCAAGGAAAAGCTTGAGGAGTATATGGGAATGCCTATGTCGCAGATACGCGAGGAGCTGTTCACCCGCTACAAAGACGAGATGATTGTCAGCCAAATGCGTGAGAAGCTGACGGAGAATGTCAAGGTGAACCCGGCTGAGGTGAGGCGTTATTTCCGCGACATGCCCGAGGACTCTTTGCCGCTGATACCCACGCAAGTGGAGGTGGAGCTGGTTGTGCAGCACCCGAACATACCGCAGGAGGAGATAGACCGTGTCAAGGACGAGCTGCGAGGTTATGCCGAGAGGGTGATGAACGAAGGTATGTCTTTCTCCACGCTTGCCATACTCTACAGCGAGGATCCCGGCACGGCCAGGCAGGGAGGAGAGCTTGACTATGTGGGAAAAGGTATGCTCGACCCTGCCTTCGCCAATGTGGCTTTCAGTCTCACCGACCCGAACAAAGTCTCAAAAGTGGTGGAGTCGGAGTACGGTTTCCACATAATCCAGTTGATAGACAAGCGCGGCGACAAGATAAAGGTCCGCCATATATTGCGCACCCCAAAGGTGGCACAGGAGGACATCGACGCTGCCCTGGCCCGTCTTGACTCCATTGCCGACGACATAAGAGAGGAGAAATTCTCCTTTGAGGACGCAGCCACCTACATCAGCGACGACAAGGACACGAAGAGCAACCACGGGCTGCTGACCAATGTCAAGGTTGACGACGACGGGCAGCGCATACGCACCTCCCGCTTCGAGATGAGCGAGCTTTCGGAACTCTCTTCCGACTTGGCCCGCGTGGTCGACGGGATGGAGGTGGGCGAGATATCGCGCCCGTTCAAGATGATATACACGAACATGAAAACGGTGTGCGCCATCGTGAAGCTGAAGAGCAGGATAAAGGCGCACCGCGCGAGTGTCGCCGAGGATTTCCAAGTGTTGCAGGACATTGTGCTCAACAAGAAGAAAGAGGAACTTCTCGTGAACTGGATAAAGGAGAAGCAGAAATCCACGTACGTCAGGATAAACGAGAACTGGAGAGACTGCGACTTCGAGTATCCCGGCTGGATAAAGTAAATGCCGAAAACGCTTAGCCAGCGGGCTGGAGAGCTCGCCAAAAAGCTAAGGAAAAGATGCACGCAGTGCGTCACTTTAAGCTTTTTAGCCTTCACGGCTTCCGCGATGGCTCTCGGGCCTCTGCGCGACAATGCGCCGAAGGCGGCGGGAAACGGTGCGTCGGCTGTGCGTGAGGACAGCGTGGAACAAGCGGACAACGAGCGTGAGCCGTCCGACACGAGGGTGAATCTCCTTCACGCCGACCAGCTTTATTATAACCAGAGGAAGCACGCCACGGCACAGTTTCTCGTTGGCGACGTGCGCTTCGAGCATGACGGCACGCTGATGTTCTGCGACAGCGCCCTGTTCTACCAGGAGACGAACTCCTTCGACGCCTACGGAAACGTGCGGCTTCTCCAGGGCGACACGCTGACCCTGACGGGCGATGTCATGTATTACAACGGCCTTGAGCAGATGGCCAGGATGCGCTACAATGTTGTCCTGACGCACAGAGACGTGGTGATCTACACGGATTCCATGGATTATGACCGCCTTTTCTCGCTTGGCTATTACTTCGAGGGCGGCAGACTTTTGACGCAGAACAGCCAGTTGACGAGCGACTGGGGCGAATACAGTCCCGTCACGCGTGAGGCGGTCTTCAACTACAACGTTGAGCTCCTTACGCCCGCCCCGCCCGAGCCGACACGCACAATAGTGGTGAGCGACACGCTTCACTACAACACTGTGACGAGCGTCGCGCACGTCACGGGCCCAAGCAACATAGACAACGGGGCGAACCACGTGTACACCGAGAACGGTTACTACAACACCGAGACCGACGACTCGTATATGCTTAACCGCTCGATATTGCAGAACGGCTACAAGAACCTTATAGGCGACAGCATTTGTTGGAGCGGCGAGGAGCAGGTAGGCAAGGCTTACGGGCACGCCATCTACACAGACACGCTGAACCGCAACAAGTTCGTGGGCAATTATATCATGTACGACGACTCGATAGGCTACACAGAGGCGGCGGACAGCGCCGTGCTCATGGACTATTCTGAGGCGGACACCTTCTACGCCCACGCCGACTCCTTCTTCCTCTTCACGCATAACATCGACACCGACAGCATGTACCGCATGCTCCACGGCTATCACCATGTCAGGGCTTACCGCACAGATATCCAGGCGGTGTGCGACTCTATCGTCTACGACGGGCGTGACAGCTGCACGACGATGTACAAGGACCCGATAATGTGGCAGCAGGGCCAGCAGGTGCTTGGCGAGGAGATTAAGGCTTGGCGCAACGACTCCACCATCGACAGCATATACGTCATCAACCAGGCACTGTCGGTGGAGAGGCTCGACTCCGTGCATTACAACCAGATAGCCAGCAAGGAAATGCACACGTATATGGAGGACGGCGACCCATATCTTATGATCGCCGACAGGAACGTGTTTGTGAATTACTATCCCTTCGACGACGATTCGCTGATGATAGGCATGAACCACACGGAGAGCAGCGAGATGAGGATGTGGCTCGTGGAGAGAAAAGTGCAGAAGATATGGATGCCCGCCGCCACAGGCACTATGTATCCGCTCTTCCTCATACCGCCCAAGACGCTTTATCTGGAGAACTTCGTGTGGTTCGACTATGTGCGCCCTCTCAACAAGGACGACATCTTCAACTGGCGGCCCAAGCGGGCGGGCACGGAGCTTAAGGAGAGCGTGAAGCACGAGCCGCCGAAGCAGAGACTGGAAGACGTGAAAAACAAAAAGAATAAAAATGGCAATGTTCAAGACACGCCAGCCGAGGAAGTTCAACCGGGTGAGCATCTACACGAGTGAGCGCAAGGACAGGCTGGACAAGATTGTGCGCGAGGCCAAGGCCGAGATGGGCGAACTCCCGAAGGGAGACATAGCGCCCGACACGTTCAAGGGCAAATTCTCGAAGTTCACGCCCAGGGCGCAAAAAGCCAGCGAGCGCGGCAGAAGGCTCACGCTGCCCGTGGTGATAATCGTGCTTTTCCTGCTTGTCCTGGCGTGGCGTTATATAATGACGGGCAAGATTCTCTTCTAAGCCGATGGCGGATATTATACATCTGCTGCCAGATTCCGTGGCTAACCAGATAGCCGCGGGCGAGGTGATACAGCGCCCCGCCTCAGTGATAAAGGAGCTGACGGAGAATGCCGTCGACGCGGGAGCAGCGCGCATTGACGTGTTTGTGGAGGACGCCGGCAAGACGAGCATACAGGTTGTCGACGACGGGAAAGGTATGAGCGAGACTGACGCGAGGCTGGCTTTCGAGCGCCACGCCACAAGTAAGATCACAGCGGCAGCCGACCTTTTCTCCCTCCACACGATGGGTTTCCGCGGAGAGGCACTGCCAAGCATCGCCGCCGTCTCGCAGGTCACCCTGCGAACCTGTGCGGCCGACGCCGAGCTTGGCACCCGCCTGATAATCGAGGGCGGGAAGGTCATCTCGCAGGAGACGGACGCTTGCCAGCAAGGCTGCAACTTCCTGGTGCAGAATCTCTTCTTCAACGTGCCGGCGCGCCGCAGGTTCTTGAAGAGCAACCAGACGGAGCTTTCCAACATCATACAAGAGCTTGAGCGAGTCGTACTCGTGAATCCGGACATTCACTTCACGTTCTCCCACAACGGGCGGCTGCTGAACGACTATCAGGCGGCATCTCCACGCCAGCGAATAGCCGACGTCTTCGGGCATAAGTTCGGCGACGCTTTGCTAAGCATCGACGTTGAGACCTCGCTGTGCGACATAACAGGCTTTGTGGGCCGCCCCGACACGGCGAGAAAGAAGGGAGCCCACCAGTATTTCTTCGTCAACGGCCGCTATATGCGCCACCCGTATTTCCAGAAAGCCGTGCAGAACGCCTTCGAGGGACTGGTGCAGCCCACCGAGCAAGTGCCTTTCTTCCTCTATCTGCAAACCGACCCCTCGACGATAGACGTGAACATACACCCCACGAAGACGGAGATAAAGTTCGAGAACGAGCAAGCCATCTGGCAGATTCTCACCGCGGCGGTGCGCGAGACGCTGGGGCGCTTCAACGCCGTCCCCATCATAGAGTTCGACCGCGAAGGCACTCCCGACGACATACCCGTGTACTCCCCCTCGCAACACGCTGCGAGAACTGTGCCGCAGACCCGCGTGAACTCCTCGTATAACCCCTTCGACAGCGGCGATCTTCTGCCTAAGCGCATCCCCGCGAATTGGGAGACGCTTTACGGAGGCTTCGAGCTTCCGGCCGAGACAAGGCATCCCTCGCTGCCCATCGACGGGAAAACGGCCGCAGAACACGTTGAGCGAAGCACCCGCCATTACCAATACCGCGGGCAGTACATAATGACCGAGACGCAGGACGGGCTTATGATAGTGGACCAACACCGCGCGCACCTGCGCATATTATATAATAGGTATAGGAAACAACTCGCACAAGGAGCCGCCACGACACAGCGGATGCTCTTCCCCGCCTTGGTGAGATTCTCCAGGTCCGACGCGTCACTTTTCGAGGAGATACAAGACGAGCTCGCCGCCTTGGGCTTCGACCTCTCGCCGCTCGGCGACGGCAGCTTCTCCGTCCTCGGGCTTCCGTCCGGTTTAGACGCACAGGACCCGCAGAATCTCTTCGACGAGATCCTGAATGACTTGCGGGAAGGCGGGCAGAGCGTGGAGGAAAAACTGCAGAGCCGCCTTGCCGCGATAATGGCGCGTGGCGCGGCCATCGAGGCGGGCCAGGAACTATCGCAGGAAGAGATGGAGACATTGGTTGCAGAGCTGTTCAACGCGGGAGATGTGTCTCATGCGCCCGACGGAAGCAAAATAGCAGTGTTTCTGGAGCAGAAAAGCATAGAAAAACTGTTCAATTGAGCCATTTTCGGGCAAAAACCTAAGTTTTTTCACTTTTTTCCCTGAAAATTTGGTTTGCGTGATATTTCTTTTGTTATCTTTGCAGTGCGTAATGGCAAGTTGAAATAGAGAGAGATAGTTTATTAATCGTTTTTAAAATAGTTTAGACTATGAAAAAGTTTATCATGTTGCTGGCTTTCTGCGGACTTTCTGCTTCTATGATGGCGCAGACTGAAGAGAGCTATCCGACCCTGAAGCACGGGTACATCTCCAACAGCTTCTGGGACAATTGGTTTATCGATGCCGGTGTTTCGCACCTCGCATTCTACTCTGACCAGGAACACGGACTGGGTTTGAATAAAGATCCCTTCTGGACTGGTCGCCGCTCTTGGGGCTTCGAGATTAGCCTCGGTAAGTGGGTAACTCCTGGCTTCGGTCTCCGCGTTAAGGGACAAGGCGCTTGGGGAACCCAGGTTACCAGCAAAAACGGAGGTGAGAATCCTACTTTCAACCAGTGGAGCTTGAGCGTTCAGCCGATGCTGAACCTTACAAACCTCTTCGGCGGCTATAAGCAGCGCTGGTGGGAGATAAGCATTTATGGCGGCGCCGGCTTTGCCCGCGACAACGACTTTGATGCTTTCGCCCCGATGTTCGAGGTAGGTGTGTTCAACACTTGGAACATAACGAAGCGCTTCCATATCAATCTCGATGTATACGCCCGTATGCTCGACGAGAACTTTGATGGCTATGAGGAGGAGCATTACCAGCACAAGATCGTTGACCGTGACAATATCATCGGCTTCAGCGCAGGCATTGGCGTCAACCTCGGTAAGGTGGGCTGGGACAAGGCTCCCGATATGGATGCCATCCTTGCTAACCACAAGGCGCAGATCGACGCCCTCAACGCTACCATCGCAGCTCTCGAGGCCGAGAACGCTGACCTGAAGAAGAAGCTGGCCGAGAAGCCGAAGGAAGTGGTTAAGA
>JAJPZF010000093.1 GCA_021204545.1 Prevotellaceae bacterium | reverse complement strand
TGTCGAAGAACGCCAGCAACAAGGCCGTGGTCTCCTCCGTCGAGAGGATCTTGAGTTTGTGCGCGTCCTCGATGTCCATAATCTCGTAGCAGATATCGTCGGCCGCCTCGACGAGATACACCAAGGGATGGCGGGCGTAGCAGAGTGCGCCGCTGCCTGTTTCCCTTCGCAAAATGCCCAATTCATCGGCGATTTTCGAGTAGTCGGCCTTCTCCGCCTCAAAGAAGCCGAACTTCCCTTTGTCTCCCGCCAGCGAGCTTGAGTAAGGATATTTCACTATGCTTGCAAGCGTGGAGTAAGTCATCACGAAGCCTCCCTTCCTGCGCCCGTTGAAGTGGTGGGTCAGCAAGCGGAAAGCGTTGGCGTTCCCTTCGAAGTGGATGAGGTCGTTCCACTCGGAATCGCCGATTCCATCGCTTGTTTCGGGGCAAATGTACGTGCGGAGCCTCTGGCCGGCCCCCTCGCGGAAGTAGGCGCGGATAGCGTTCTCTCCGCTGTGGCCGAAGGGCGGGTTGCCCAGGTCGTGGGCAAGGCACGCGGCCGAGACAATGTTGCCCATCTCCGCGAGCAGCGAGCCCCGGAGCTCCGGGTGGCGTTGCAGGAGGATCTTGCTAACGTCGTTGCCCAGCGAGCGCCCCACGCTGCTCACCTCCAGCGAGTGAGTGAGGCGGTTGTGCACAAAGATGCTTCCGGGCAGGGGAAAGACTTGCGTCTTGTTCTGCAAGCGGCGGAAGGCGGCGGAGAAAATGAGGCGGTCGAAGTCGCGCTGGAACTCGGAGCGGTCGTCCTTGCGTCCCGGCGTGTTCTCCTGCCCGAGGCGCTTCGTGGAGAGCAGTCTGTCCCAATCCATTGCCATTGTGCAAAAGTAGCCTAAAAACACGTCTTTTTCAAAGCAAGCGCCGCGGAATGTGCCGATTAATATATAATTTTGCGAGGCGAAGCCATCGAGGCCTGGCGCTCCGGCAAATGAAGATACACGTCATAAACAGCTCGCGGCACCCGCTGCCGCAGTATGCCACACCGCTATCGGCGGGGATGGACCTGAGGGCAAGCCTGCAAGAGCCCGTCACGCTCCAGCCGCTTGAGCGCCGCCTCGTGCCTACGGGGCTGCGCATAGCCTTGCCGGCGGGGTACGAGGCGCAGGTGCGCCCGCGCAGCGGACTGGCGTTGCGGCACGGCGTGACAGTGCTGAACAGCCCCGGCACCATCGACGCCGACTACCGCGGCGAGGTTGGCGTGATACTGGTGAACCTTGGCCCGGAGCCCTTCGTCGTCAACGACGGCGACCGCATAGCGCAGATGGTGGTGGCGCGCTGCGAGAGGGCGGAGCTGGAGGCAGTTGAAGTGCTCAGTGACACGCAGCGTGGCGAGGGCGGTTTCGGACATACGGGAAGAGGGTGAGAACGGTTGTCATCATACTCATCGCCTTGGCCTCATTGCCTTGCGCCGCCAAGAAGAAAGACAAAAGCACACAGCCCGCGGCCACACGCCTCGAGATCTCCGACGCCGACCGAAGGCGGCTTTCCTACTACTTCATTGAGGGCACGAAGCAGAAGCTGGCGGACAACTACTCCGCGGCCCACGACCTTTTCCGGCATTGCCTAAGCATAGACCCCACCTCGCCTGAAGCCATCCACGAACTGGCATATATGAATTACTACCTGCACCGCGACAGCGCGGGCCTCACTATGTTCCGCAAGGCCTCGGAGCTCGACGGCGACAACCCGTGGTACTTGGAGACGCTGGCGGCGGCCTACCTCGAGGCGGGCGACAAGCAGTCGACCATCCCCGTGCTGGAACGCTTGGCAAAGATACAGACTAAGCGCACGGACATCCTCTACCAGCTTGCCGATCTGTACAAGGACGGGGGCGACGCGCTGAAATGCATACACGCGCTGGACCGCATCGAGCTGCTCGAGGGCAGAAGCCTCACGACGACGGTGCAGAAGTACAACCTCTACCGCTCGATAAACAAGAAGAAAGAGGCCTTCGCCGAACTTGCCTCGCTCGAGGAGGAATTCCCGCGAGACCAGCGCATCCCGCTGTTCCTCGGGCGAGAGCTCCTTGCCGACGGCGAGAAGCAAAAGGCGCTGGCCTGCTACGAGACGGTGCGCCAGACCGACCCCGACAATGCCTCCTTGCAGGTGGCAATGATGGAGTACTACCGGCACGAGGGAGAAGACTCGCTCTGCTCAGCCTTGCGCGACTCGATGATGTTCTCGCCGCAGACCTCCACCGACATACGCATAAGCCTGCTCTCCGATATGATAGACGAGGTGAAAGGCAACGATGAGGGGAAGGCCAACGCCCTGCAGGTGCTCGACAGCCTGACGCGGCTCTACCCGACACCCGAGGCCTTCACGATGAGAGCCACGTTCTTCGCCTATATCGACGCGAGCCAGGACTCGCTGGCTATGGCGCTGCGCGACCTTCTCAGGGTTGACCCGTCGAACCAGCTTGCGATCCGCCACCTGCTTCCTTATTATATTCACGAGAAAGACAACGAGAACGCCATCGAGATCTGCCGTATCGGCATCAACTCTTACCCCGAGGAGCTGACCTACCACTACTTTCTCGGGGCTGTGCTATACAATTGCGACCGCCTCGACGACGCGATAGAGGCGTTCCAGAACGGGCTGCGGCAAGTGGACGACGATTCACAGCCTTCGCTCGTGGCTGACTTGTATTACGTGCTCGGCGACTGTTACCACGAGCGGGGAGACACTGCCGAGGCCTACGCGGCCTACGAGAAGTGCCTCTCCTACGACGAGGACAACGCCTCCTGCCTCAACAACTACAGCTACTACCTCAGCCTGCAAGGCGAGCAGCTCGACCGAGCGGAGCAGATGGCCTACCGCGCCATCAAGCTGGAGCCGCTGAACAAGACGTTCCTCGACACGTACGCGTGGGTGCTCTTCCGCCTTGGCAACCTCTCGATGGCAAAGTTCTACATAGACCGCGTCGTGCCGCCCTCGGCCGACGACCAGACGTTGCTCGACGACGAGGAACTGCGGGCGGAGGTCATACGCC
>JAJPZF010000077.1 GCA_021204545.1 Prevotellaceae bacterium | reverse complement strand
GGTAGGATAGACATGGTGCTGCAGACCGGCGGGGTAATATATCTCTTCGAGCTTAAGCTGAAGGGGAGCGCGGCTGAGGCTCTGGCGCAGATAGACCTTAAGAACTATCCCGAGCGCTTCGCGCTTGGCGGACTGCCTGTGGTGAAGGTGGGCGTAGGTTTCGACATGGAGCGGCACACACTCGCCGGCTGGGTGGTGGAGCGCGGCTGACGTGACAAATCATCAACATCCGGACAGATAACATCTTTGCCGGGTTGAGGACTCGGCAAGGACACGTTTCTCCCTGAAGGGCGTTGACCTTTCGGGGGAGCAAATATCATTTAACCTTCGGCGCTGTGCTCCAGCGCCGAAGCCTCTGGCTATGCCATACAAGCTTTTCGACTACCAGCGTGAGATGAGGGCGCGCCTGTGGGCGGCGTTCGGCTCATGCGGCTCCGTGATGTGCCAGATGCCCACGGGTACGGGGAAGACGCGCCTTCTGGCGGCTGTGGTGCGGGACTACCTCCGCTCGGGGAGGGGCGGAGAGGTGTGGATAGTCGCCCACCGCAGGGAGCTCGTGTCGCAGATAGAGGAGACTCTGGAGCGGCTCGGTCTGAGGGGAAGGACGGAGAGGGAGAGCCGCCTGAGGGTGTTCTCCATCCAGTGGCTCTCGCGCAACTGGTCGCGTCTGGACGGGCTTGCGCCCGGTCTTGTGGTGATAGACGAGGCGCACCACTCCCTGGCGCGGACCTACAGGGAGCTGTGGGCGCGCTTCCCCGTGGCCATGAAGCTCGGCATGACCGCCACCCCCTGCAGGCTGGACGGCCGCGGCTTCAGGGGGCTCTTTGACCGCCTTGTCGCGTCGTGGAGCATATCGGAGTTCATAAGAAGGGGGCGGCTCTCGGCGTTCGACTACATAAGCATAACGCGCGACAGCTGGGAGCAGCGCCTGGTCGACAGCCTGAGGAGGAGAGGGGCGGACGGTGACTACCAGACGGGTGAGATGAACTCCGTCCTGAACAGGCGTCACGAGATAGAGCGGCTGGGAGAGAGCGTGGAGCGTTACGCTGGAGGGAAGAAGGGGATAGTGTACGCGATAAGCATAGATCACGCGCGCTCGATAGCCGAGCACTACCGTTCCCGCGGGATGGGCGCTGTGGCTATAGACAGCCGTACCCCTGCGGCTGAGCGCAGGCGTTATGTGGAGATGTTCAGGAGAGGCGAGATACGCACGCTTGTCAACGTGGACGTATTCAGCGAGGGTTTCGACTGCCCCGACGTGGAGTTCATCCAGCTTGCCCGTCCCACGCTCTCCCTGTCGAAATACCTTCAGCAGGTCGGCAGGGGTCTTCGCCTGTCGGATGGCAAGGAGGCCTGCGTCCTCATAGACAACGTGGGCCTTTGCCGCACGTTCGGTCTTCCCGTGAGGCGTTGGGACTGGGATGCGATGTTCGGGGGGACTCTGGCTGGCAAGGGACTTACAGCCGCGCAGAGACGTAGGAGCGCGGCCCTGCAGGCTGAGCCGCTGGGAGGAGAGGAGGCGGTGAGCGGAGAAGACGGCTTCGAGGTTGTTGTTACACATGAGCGTCTTCTGGAGGCGATAAGTGAAGAGGAGGAGCGCTGGCGCGTGAGCGCGGACATGCCGTTGACGGCATACACCGACGAGAAGACTGGGCTGTGCGGCTTGCGCAGAGGGGGCAGGAGAGTGACGGAGGCGAGGTATGACAGGGTGGCGGGTATAAGGTGCGGCTACGCCCTGGTGAGATACCCGAACATGCGCCTTGGAGTTGTGGACGGCGCTACGGGAGAGGAGCGCAGGCTTGACGGCTGCGGGAGCGCCGAGTTGCTGGAAGGCGGGCTGTTGCGAGTGACGGGCAGGAGGGGAGAGGTAAGTTACATGGACCTGCGGAACGGGCGGTGGTACGTCAGCCTGCCGAGAGTGGTGAGATTCGGGAGCATGGAGCTTCTGGAGGAGGGCGACCGCCTCCACAGCCGCACGCGGGAGCCATACTCGACGGGTCTCGGCGTCGGCAGGAAATCGGTCATAGAGAGGGAATACTACCTGGAGCTGCACGAGCAGTCTGTGCCTTCGGCCTGCCCCGGAGCGGGAGACGGCGGCTGCGGAGTCTACTCCGTGCGCTGCCTGCTGGAGGGCGACAGCGAGCGAGTTTACACTCTTTGCGGCAGGCTGACGGACGGCAGCATAGTTGTGGCGGACGGGGAGGGGAGACTCTACCACGTGGAGAAAGGAGGGAAGAAGCGGCAGATAACCGCCGAGGAGGCGGGGCTGGGAGAAAGCCCCGCGGCAGCTGTCTCAAAGGTTCTGGAGCAGAGGCCGTTGCGATTGCCGCCCGCTTCTGGCAGGAGGA
The DNA here is from genome assembly GCA_021204545.1 of Prevotellaceae bacterium. GTDB lineage: Bacteria > Bacteroidota > Bacteroidia > Bacteroidales > Bacteroidaceae > Physcousia. The sequence goes on along the minus strand of JAJPZF010000077.1, from coordinate 691 downwards.
AGGCGAATGCTTTGCCTCTTGTTAGGTAAGAGTTTGGGATAATCTTATTATAGAAGAATGAAGGGAGTGCCGCAAGTGCTCCCTTTTTTGTGCGTTCGCCATGGGCTTATCTCTCTCTCCAAGGTTACTCTTGCGAGGGAGTGGGCTCTTCTTTGGCATAAGGGCTTTCGGGCTCGGCTGCCATGGGGAGCTCTTCCCTGCTTGCCTCGTATGTGGCGGGGGAGTGGTCTTGCAGGAAGATGTGGACGAGCGTTTGCTCAAGAGATGCCAAGGTTTCTTCCCTTCTTGCCTTGACGAGTTGGCATTCCCAAACGGTGACGCAGTGCCAGCCCATGTGGGCGAGTTGTTGCAGTTCTTCCTTGTCGCGCCGCTTGTTTCTCTCTATCTTTGCGCGCCAGAAGTCTATGTTAGTCTTGGGCAGGCGGAAGGCGGGGCAGCCCTCGTGCCCATGCCAGAAGCAGCCATTAACGAAGATGGCGGTGCGATATTTGCGCAGCACAAGGTCGGGGTGCCCAGGGAGGCGAGGGTTGCAGAGCCTGTAGCGGAAGCCCCTGCTGAACAAGTAGCGCCGCACCAGCATCTCGGGCTTGGTGTTCCTGCTGCGGATGGCAGCCATGCAGCGGTGGCGCTGCTCCTTCGTCATCTTGTCCATTTGGTTGCAAAGGTAGTTGTTTTTCATGTGAGTTAGGGG
>JAJPZF010000270.1 GCA_021204545.1 Prevotellaceae bacterium | reverse complement strand
TGCGGCCTCAGGATAGGCGGCGAGGACTACACGGTGAAGATGGTGGTGGGCGTGAAGAACGGCAAGAAGTACTACGACCACAGCCTGACGGGGATAGAGAAAGGAAAGCTGCTCGACCTTATCGGGGGAGCAGCCGGTGCCAGAGGCTTTATAGCAGCAACGGAGAACTCCGCACCTTATGCCTCCAGCGGGTACAAAGATACGCGGCTATATAACATCCTGCAAGAAAATCACTCGAAATTTGTGGATGATAACGGCGAGCCGAAAGTGTTCTACCATAACACTGACGGCAGCTTCACAGAGTTCGACCCGTCAAGAAACGGCGCCCACAATGACGCGGGGTGGCTCGGTGACGGCTTCTACTTCTATGGTGACGAGAACGAGGGCTGGGGCTATGGGAGCAAGCAGATGCCCGTGTTCCTTGATGTGAAGAACCCATACTACGCCACGCAGGAGGACAACGAGCGGCTGGCGGAGGCCAACAGCAGGGAGGCGAGCGTGGAGTTCAGAGAGCAGCTGGAGAGCGAGGGCTATGACGGGGTGTACTACAACGGAGACCTGAGGCAGGAGGCAGTCGTCTTCAAACCCGAACAGATAAAGAGTGTTGACAACGAGGGCAGCTTCTCGCGAGGTACGGGCGACATCCGCTTCCGCGAGGGGGAGAGAGATGAGAAGAAAGACCCGCTGATAGGGATGAGGTTCACCGACCCTAAGGACGGGGCAAAGATAGAAATCACTGGGGTGGACGAGTATGGAGAGGGCGACAGCGGCATGCGCTACAAAGAGACAGACCCCGACAAGGTGGGCGAGGCGACCGACAAGGCGATAGCCGAGAGCGCGCGGAAACTCGCCAAGAGCCTCGGGGCGGAGGTGGAGACAGCAAGCTCGCCCGAGGAGGTGACCGACCCCGAGGCGAGAAGAGCCATCGAGCAGGGGAGGAGCATATCGGGGTGGTACGACACTAAGACGGGGCGCGTGGTCATCTATATGCCCAACGTCAAGGGCGAGGCTGACGCCATGCGCACCGTGCTGCACGAGGTGGTGGGGCACAAGGGGCTGAGAGGTCTGATAGGCAAGGAGCAGTACGACACGGCAATGGGCAACCTGTACAAGAGACTGCCTAAGGCGGCGCGCGACGCCGTGGACGCGATGAAGGACGAGAACGGCTGGAGCGTGGAGAAGGCGATGGACGAGTATCTTGCCACGAGGGCGGAGAACTCCAGGAAGCCGTCGTGGTGGAGCTCCGTCGTGTCCGCCGTGAGAAGCCTGCTGCGCTCGGCGGGTTTCAACGTTGACCTCACTGACGCTGACATAGACTATATGCTGTGGCGCAGCCGCGGCCGCCTTGAGGGAGGCAAGGGCAGCCTGCTTGACAGGGCCGCCGACGTGGCTCTCAGGGCGAGGGCTGACAGGGAATGGGAGACCCGGCAAGAGATGGAGACACGCCTAAGGGAGGACGAGAACGCCGAGGATGAGAGGTACGAGAGAGAGCTTGACACATTCGCCAAAGGAGGCGGAATAAGAGAAATCCATTTCGGTAAGCCGTCACCTGAGTTGCGGGCAAGCGGGCTGAACGGCACAGAGTTGTTCATGAAAACGGGTACTCTCATCGACCACATGCACAAGCATAACCTCACGGTGGACGATCTGCGTGGTCTGACAAAGGCTCTGCGCAAGCCCCTTCTCGTGTACGAGTGGGGCACGGAATATCCGTCACAGGTAGTCATAACGAGTATACCCCACGGAGAGGGGAGGATGACAGTCGCCGTTAAACTGGAGCGGAACGGCAAACGACTTGAGGTCAACGAGATTGCGAGTGTTCATTCCAAGGACGCTTCCCGTTTCATCAGCGATATGGTCAACGCCAAGGGCGAGGGGTTGAAGGGAGCGTTAAGATGGGTTGGAGACAAGAAAGAAGCCCTTGATTGGCTGGGATTTGGTCCTCCCAAGGGACCCTCCTCCCGAACCAAGGAAGAGCTTTCTGTCGCAAAGGTAATAGAGGATTTCGAGAACCCAAAACTTTCTGGGGAAAAAATGCGCTCAGAGGGTGAAAAAAGTTCCGAGACCCCCAAATCTGGGGGCGAGACGGGCGGCGTCCGCTTCCGCGAGGACGACGGGGAGGAACGCCGCCAGATAGATGAAAGGGCGAAAAAGGAAGGCACATACGGCAAGGCCCCCAACGGGAAGTCGTCAAAGCTTCCTCCCCGTCTGTGGACGATGGTGCGCACGGAAGCCTTCAAGAACTGGTTCGGCGACTGGGAGAAGCCCTTCAGGATGGAAAGGCTGAGGCGGAGCGAGCCTGTGGAGATAACGGGAAAGGAGTACGAGGGCAAGTACGAACTCAACCATTCCAGCGCCAGACAGTGGATAGCGTCGAACTTGAAAGGGGAATACGTGAACTCTGACACTGGGGACGTGATCACCTTGGATAAGAAAGCCGTTGGAAAGTTACCATCTCACAGAGAGGAGGACAAGGCTCACTACCAGTCTATAGCGGCGATACCCGACTTGATACAAAACGCCGTCTTCGTTGACGAGCTTCCCAACAAGAAGGGCAACGGCAAGTTCTACAGCTACAGATACTACGTCTGCGGCCTCAGGATAGGCGGCGAGGACTACACGGTGAAGATGGTGGTGGGCGTGAAGAACGGCAAGAAGTACTACGACCACAGCCTGACGGGGATAGAGAAAGGAAAGCTGCTCGACCTTATCGGGGGAGCAGCCGGTGCCAGAGGCTTTATAGCAGCAACGGAGAACTCCGCACCTTATGCCTCCAGCGGGTACAAAGATACGCGGCTATATAACATCCTGCAAGAAAATCACTCGAAATTTGTGGATGATAACGGCGAGCCGAAAGTGTTCTACCATAACACTGACGGCAGCTTCACAGAGTTCGACCCGTCAAGAAACGGCGCCCACAATGACGCGGGGTGGCTCGGTGACGGCTTCTACTTCTATGGTGACGAGAACGAGGGCTGGGGCTATGGGAGCAAGCAGATGCCCGTGTTCCTTGATGTGAAGAACCCATACTACGCCACGC
>JAJPZF010000091.1 GCA_021204545.1 Prevotellaceae bacterium | reverse complement strand
CCTCAACACGGAACGAAGTGCTGCTGCCTGTGCTTGCCCTCACGCTCCAACGCCCGAGCCGGTGCCCCTCCTCCGCCGTGAACGAGGCGGAGAACACGCCGAGACTGTCGCACGTCACCTCGGCTTGCGCCACCTCCTTGCGCTGAGCGTCGAGCAAGCTCAGCAAGACTCTTCGCCCAGAAGCCACTGAGGCCGCCCACCCGTCTTGCAGGTAAACCACGCCGCCCACGTTGACAGTCTGCCCCGGGCGGTATATGCCCCTGTCGGTGAACAGGGCGACCTTGCACACCGTGTCGCCGTCGCTCTCACGCCAGTAGCTGCCGTAGTGAAGACGCTCTATCGGTCGGTCAGGCTCGTCGTCGGTGCTAACCTTGCAGCGCAAGGCAGTCCTCCCGCTCGCGTTAAGCAGTGCCTCGCCCCTCTCGTCGGTGAAGAGGCTGGCGTAAGCCGCAGAGTCGTTGCCGTCTTCATACAGAGAAACCGTCACGCCCCGCAATGGCTCGCCGCTCTCGCTGTCTACCACGATGACGCGCACTCGGCTGTCGGGCAGCGAGTTGTATAGCACTTTCAGCCTTGTCACAAGCACGCTGCGCTCTATGGGCTGCGGCTTCTTCGTTGTCTTCACGCCGAGAACGGGCATGAACGTAAGCGTGTGCCTGCCCGCCTCCGCAGGGGTCTGCCACACTATCGTGTCGATGACCTCGTCAATCTCTGCCGCTTCCTTGAGCTTGTATAGCTTGCCGTCGAGCCTCACGCTGGGGACATTGCGCGCGCTCACAGTGAAGAGGCAGGGCTTGCCGGGGTAGGCTACCGTCGGTCCTTCCACATAGAGCGTGGGGTCGCTCAGCGCGGTTCGGGCGTTCCTCAGGGCGGCGATGCGCCTGTACTTAGGGTAAAGCGCGATGGCGTGGTCAAGGTATGCGGCGCGTTGACTGGCGGTCAGTCCGTCGGTCTCGGAGAGTGCGAGCCACGCCTCCGCGCAGACCTCAGTGGCGGCGTAGCGAGAGCAGAGGTAAAGCAATGCCCGTTCCCGCTCTTCGGGTCGCAGTCTTGCGCCCGACACTGAGTCTATCTCGAGCAGAAGAGCCGCCTCGTCGTTCCCCTTTCCCTTATAGAAACTGATGATGTCTTCGTAGCGAGGCAGCACAGACGACGTGTCTCTCACGCTTTCACTAAGGCGAGAGAGCATCGCGCGCCAAGCGACATTGAGCATATCTCCGTTGAAATAACGCTCAACGTCGCCAGTCTTCGTGACGGGTATCCAGTCCTTCGCCCTTATCTCGCGCAGAGATTCGAGGTCGCTCAGCGAGTAAGCGAAGCAGTCAACGCTGCGCTCAGCGTAATCCATTGCGCCCGCAAAGTGGGCGGTGCGCTGCCGTTCGCTGTACAACGCCCCGAGCGCAAGAGAATACACCTTACGGCTGGCCTCATCCTCGCAGAGATTCAGCGCCGCCTCTATTCTCTCGACGTAAGGCGCCACGCTGTCCGGGTGGATTTCCTCGCAGGCGAGGATGTCCTCCAGCATGCCCGCCAGCCGCTTCTGGGCTGTCTGCTTGGCGCTCACCGCAAGAAGCGGGAGCAGGAGAAGCGAGGCGAGCAGCCGTTTCATACTGTCTTTTCGGGAATCTCTTCGAGAAGTTTCGTGAGGAATGCCCAGAACTTGCCGACGGACGGTATGAGGCAGCGCTCGTCTGGCGTGTGCGGCGAGCGAAGTGTCGGGCCGAAGCTCACCAAGTCCATCTGAGGATACGTGTCGCCTATAATGCTGCACTCCAATCCCGCGTGGCAAACCTCAACGCGGGCGGGCGTTTCGGGGTAGAGGGCATTGTAGACCTCCACCATTTTCTTGGTGATCGGCGAGTCGAAGTTAGGCTGCCACGCGCCGTAATATCCGCTGTACTCCACCTTCATCCCTGCCATCGAGAAGCAAGCCCCCTGCATCTCCTGCATGAGTTCCAGCATAGTTTCGCAGGAAGACCGCGCGAGAATCAGGATTTTCGCCTCGCCTTCGGCAATATTCACTATGCCGAGGTTGCTGCTTGTCTCAACGACAGAGGGGATGCTCGGTATGTGGCGCAGCACCCCGTCGTGGCAAGCCAGGATGGCGTCAACGAGGTTATCGCAAATCTCTGCGGGAACAACGCCCTTGGGCAGCGCGGTTTCCTCCACGGTCATCGCTATGTTTTTCTCAATCCCGCGGTACTCGTCGCTGAAAGTGTTAAGGCAATGGGCAGTCAAGTCCCTTAGGTCGTCGAGATTCTCTCTGGGAAGTGTGAGCACGACCTCCGCCGTGCGGGGGATGGCGTTGCGCATGTTTCCGCCTTTCCAGCTGGCGAGCGAGATGGAGTCGTCTATGATTGCCTGCCTTACAAAGCGGGCCATCAGTTTGTTTGCGTTGGCCCTGCCCTCCGAGATCTCCAGTCCCGAGTGCCCGCCCCGCAGGTTGGCGAGGCTCACACGGACGGCAATGTCGTCTCCCGTCGCTTCCTCTTTGTAGATGAGCGACAGGTTTATGTTCACGCCTCCCGCACTGCCGATGACGAACTCGCCAAGTGTCTCGTTGTCGATGTTGAGGAGAATGTCGCCCGTCAATGTGTCGGGGGCGAGGTTTTCCACGCCGTACATGCAAGTCTCCTCGTCGGCCGTAAGGAGAGCCTCCAGCGGTCCGTGCCTCAGGTCCTTGCTTTCCATTATGCCCATGATAGCGGCGACACCCATCCCGTCGTCGCTGCCCAGGGTCGTCCCTTTGGCGCGGACCCAGTCGCCGTCAATGTAAGTCTCGATGGGGTCCGTCTCGAAATTATGCTCCGTCTCGTCAGTCTTTTGCGGCACCATATCCATGTGCGCCTGCAGGACCGCCGTCTTCCTGCCCTCCATCCCCGCAGTCGCCGGCTTGCGCATAACGACGTTTCCGGCTCCGTCCACCGAGGCGTCGACGCCTTTCTCGGCGGCCCAGGAGAGCAGGAACTGCCTGACCTTGTCGAGATGCCCGCTTGGGCGCGGCACACGTGTCAGCAGATAAAAGTTATGCCAAATGGCTTGGGGCTCAAGTTCATTAATAGATTTTGCCA
>JAJPZF010000008.1 GCA_021204545.1 Prevotellaceae bacterium | reverse complement strand
GAAGCCGCCCCATTGACTGGGGCGGCTTCTTTATACTAACCGACCTTCCTCTAACGCTTCCTCCAAAAGAGGCGGGTGATGTCCTCCATCTCCCCGCCCTTGCGCAGGCGGTAAAGGCGCTGGTTCGTGGTCTCCTTGTTGAGCGGACCGAGGTGACTGATATAAGGACCCACCTTGATATAATCGAAGTTCGCGAGAGAGATGTCCGTGGAGATGACCGTCCTGCCGCTGTACCACGCCACCTTAAGGCTGGGGTAATGCTGCCTGACGTGCCGGGCGAGGCTGTTCACCGCCGAGGGGCTCGCGTCTCCCCCCATAAAGAGCACGCACGTCGCCCCTTGAGCCTCCCGCTCGATGAGCGAGGAGAGGATGTCGGCGGTAAGCGGCTCGCCCGTGTCCGCCCAAAGGTACTTGCTGTGGCACTCGGGGCAGCGGCAGGGGCAGCCCGATATGTTGAGGGCAAGCGATATCTCGCCCGGCACTTCCTGACAGACGATGTCGTAGTTGGTGAACTTAAGCCCTGCCACGCTTCCTTATATTTAATGTAAGCCTCAGGCTTCCGCCAGCTCCTTCTGCAGCTCCTGGTTGGTGAGGCTGCCCTTCGAGGCGTAGTAGCGCCTGCCTGCCTCCTGCTGGCGGGCGAGGGAGAAGTTGTTCACACGCTTCAGGTAACCGATGATGCGTGTCATGTAGTCCACGTCGTCGCTGCCGCACTCGGGGCAGTGCTTGAGGTAGCGCTTGTCGATGTGCCCGCACTTATTGCAGATGGTGTTGGGGATGTTGAAGGTGAAGTAGTTGCATCCCTCCTTCGCCGCCACGCGGAAGAGCTGGCGGTACTGCTCCTTCGAGAGATGTTCCTCAAGGTTCATGTGCAGTGCCGAGCCGCCCGTCAGGTGCTCTATGTAAGGCGCGCCGTGCAGCTTGAACTTGTCTATGATGCTCAGGCTGTTGTCCTCCACGACGTAGAAGTACGAGTTGTAGCAGTCGCGAGGCACGAAGTAGCCGTCCTCCTTGTCCCACTTGGCGTGCTTCACGCCCACGTTCTCCGCCGGTATCATCTCGCAGTTGAACATAAGCTCCTTGGTGCGGTACTTCTTGTTGCACTGCTCGATGAGGGAGAGAATGCCCTGCACGAACGCCTTGTACTCGTCGTTGGGGGAGATGCGCAAGCCCATAAACTCGGCCGCCTCTACCAGTCCGTTGATGCCGATGGTGAGGTACTGCCGCTTGATGTTGATGTACCCTGCCTCGAACAGCGGCAGCATACCGTGCCTTTCGAGCTCCTTCAGGTTCTCGTTGTAGGCTATCTGCACCTTGTGGCACAGCTCTATGACGTGCGTGAGATACTCCTTGTAGTCTATGTCGTGGTTCACGGCGTACTGGATGCAGCGGTTAAGGTTGATGGTCAGCACGCTCTTGCTGCCCGTCGATATGCCTCCCGCACCGAGGGTGTAGGAGAAGCCGTTGTCCTGTATCTCGTTGCGGAGGCGGCAGCAGCTTGAGAGGGAGTCGGCATTGTCGGAGAGATAGGTGAAGAAGGAGTGCCCTTCGGCGTACATCTGCGCCGCGTAGTCGCCCCACTCCTCGTCCTTGCAGTCGCCGTTCTCCGTCAGCATAGCCATCGTCTCCACGGGGAAGGTGAGCATTGTCTTCGTGCGCTCCTTGTTGAACCACTTCATGAACCTCTTCTGCAGCCAGCTCACGCCTTCCCACTCAGGCTGCGTGCCGTCGGGGAAGTAGAAGTTATTGAACAGTGCCTCGAAGTAGTAGCGGTCGTAATAGCTTATGTTCCAAAAGACGGCTTGGTAGTTCCTCGCTCCCGTCGGCTGGTTCAGCGAGTAGACTATCTGCTCGAAGCAGTCAGTGATGACCTTGTCTATCGTGCGTCGCCTCAGGCTGAGGTCTACCACACGGTCTGGCTCCTTCCAGTAGTCCTTGCCGTACTCCTTCTCGATGAAGTAGTTCATGTACATAAGGAACTCAGGCGTTGCGCAAGCGCCGCTTAGCATGGAGCTTACCATGAACACCATGTTGACGAAGCCGCCGCAGAAGCTTTTCAGGTTGGTCGGGGCGGTGCTGTTGCCGCCAATCGACACGGTGCCGTCCAAGAGCCACGGGTACATCGTGATGGAGGCGCAGTAGTTGGCGAGCGAAGTCTCGTCGTTCTTATATATGAAATGGTGTGTGAGCTTGTCGATGTACTCCTCGGCCAGCTCCTTGCCGTAGAGCTTCTTTATGCGGTCGGTCAGCAGTCGGCGGTTGAGCCTGATGAAGTTCGACTTGGGCAGCTCGCCTATGAGCGTGGCGATGTTCTTGTGCTCCACGTTGGCGTTGGCGTCGTACTTCGAGCCAGTCGCGGCGTTGCTCGCCTCCATATACTCCGAGAGGAACTGCATCTTCTGCAAGGTCTCCCTGTCTTCGGTGTGCTGCTGGCGGTAGAGCATGAAGCTCTTCGCCACCTTATAGTAGCCCTCGTTCATCAAAGCCTCCTCCACCTGGTTCTGGATGTCCTCCACCTTGATGTCGTTGGTGATGTTGATGTGGCTGATGATCCTTGAGATAGACCCAAGGTCGATAGGCTCGCCCACGCTGTTGAACGCCTTGAGGATGGCGTTCATAATCTTGTCCAGGGAGAACTTGTCTTTCTTCCCGTCACGCTTGGTGATGCTGAAATTCTGAATTTCCATTCTGAGGTTATAGTTATATTTTAAGGTATTCGCTCGTTGTCCGCTCGTTCTACGTTCGTTGTCCGTTCGTTCTACGCTATCGACCCGGCAGCAAAGGTATCTATAATATCTCTTCGCTGTATCCCTATCCCACAAAGAATTTTTGTTTTGGACAACTTCCGTCCTCCCGATGCTTAGCTATATAGTTAAGTATCAGCAGGTTAGCTTTTTAAGTCGGATAACTTTCCTTTCCCGCCCGCCTCTGCGTCTTTTCTCTTTGGTAAAAGCCAGCATATCCGTGGAACTGCCCTTATGCCGCCATTCCCCTTCCGCAAATATCAGCGGTCCCCCACCTCGAAAGCCGCCTGAAATGCCCTGACGCTCTGCCTTCTCTCCTCTCAGGCAACGCAGACAGTGTCCCGATTGTTCGCACGCTGTTTCACGCCTCGCCACTCAGCGGCAGCAATGAGCCTTACATATAAGCTATGCCTCAGCACAGCTATTATTGCGTTGCTTTTCGGGGACAGAAAGGCGGCAAGGGCATAGGGGTGACGGAAGCCCCGACGGGGCTTAACATGGTAGCCGTTGACGATCGCCATTAATAGCCCCAACGGGGCTATTCGCGGCAAAGGCGGCAGGGGCGGCAGGGGCAAGGCAAGGGCTTCTGGCACGGGCGCTGCTAAAGCGGCAGCCGGGAGCAAGGCGAACGCTCTGCTCCCGGCTGTCATAGTGTGGTCCCGAAGGCGGGGCGGCTTGGGGCTATTTGCTCTCGGCCGTCTCCTCGGCGCTGTCTATCTGCGCCTTCAGGTTTGCCAGCGCGTCGATGTCGCCCAGCACTGTGCTTGCCGTCTGGTTCTGTATCACGGGCTCTTCCTTCTTCTGCCGGGCGCTGTTTCTCTCGGCTCTCTTGGCGGCCCTCTGCGCGTCCTCGTGTATGCGGCTGTGCGAGAGGATGATTCGCTTGCTGTTCTTGTTGAACTCAATCACCTTGAACTGCAGCTTCTCTCCCAGCTTGGCCTGTGTGCCGTCTTCCTTGACGAGGTGTTTGGGCGTGGTGAAGCCCTCCACCCCGTATTCGAGCTGTATGACGGCTCCTTTGTCGAGCATCTCAGTGATGACACCCTCGTGGATAGAGTCCTGTGTGAATATTGTCTCGAAGACGTCCCACGGGTTCTCCTCGAGCTGTTTGTGGCCCAGGCTGAGGCGGCGGTTGTTCTTGTCGATCTCCAGCACGATGACGTCTATCTCAGCGCCTATCTTTGTGAACTCGCTCGGGTGCTTGATCTTCTTCGTCCAGCTGAGGTCGCTGATGTGTATCAGCCCGTCGACGCCTTCCTCTATCTCCACGAAGATGCCGAAGTTAGTGAAGTTGCGCACCCGGGCCGTGTGCTTGCTCCCGATGGGGTACTTGTCTTCTATCGTCACCCATGGGTCGGGCTTAAGCTGCTTCACGCCGAGCGACATTTTCCGCTCGCCGCGGTCCAGGGTGAGGATAACAGCCTCCACCTCGTCGCCCACCTTCATGTAGTCCTGCGCACTGCGTATGTGCTGGCTCCAGCTCATCTCGCTGACGTGTATCAGTCCCTCCACGCCGGCGGTCACTTCCACGAAGGCCCCGTAGTCGGCCATAACGACAACTTTGCCCTTTACGTGGTCTCCCACCTTGAGGTTCGGGTCGAGCGAGTCCCAGGGGTGCGGCGTGAGCTGCTTCAGTCCGAGAGCTATGCGCTTCTTCTCGTTGTCGAAGTCGAGGATGACCACGTTTATCTTCTGGTCCACTTCCACGAGTTCCTTCGGGTCGCCAACACGCCCCCAGCTCATGTCCGTGATGTGTATGAGCCCGTCCACGCCGCCCAGGTCGACGAAGACACCGTAGGAGGTGATGTTCTTCACCACGCCCTCCAGCACTTGCCCTTTCTCGAGCTTGCTCATTATCTCCTGCTTCTGCGCCTCGAGCTCCGCCTCGATGAGCGCTTTGTGGCTTACGACGACGTTCTTGTATTCCTGGTTTATCTTCACGATCTTGAACTCCATCGTCTTGCCGACGAAGATGTCGTAGTCGCGGATTGGCTTGATGTCTATCTGGCTGCCGGGCAGGAAGGCCTCGATGCCGAACACGTCGACTATCATTCCTCCCTTGGTCCTGCACTTGACGAAGCCCTGTATGACCTCGTTCTTCTCCATGGCCTCGTTGACGCGGCTCCACGACTTCGCGGCGCGCGCTTTCTTGTGGCTCAGCACGAGCTGCCCGTTCTTGTCCTCCTGGCTCTCTACGTACACCTCGACGATATCGCCCACCTTGAGTTCGGGATTGTAGCGGAACTCGCTCGCCGGTATGATGCCGTCGCTCTTGAAGCCGATGTTCACCACCACCTCTCGCTTGTTAAGGTCGATGACCGTGCCGTCCACCACCTCGTGGTCAGTCACCTTGCTGAGGCTGCTCTCGTAGGCTGCCTCTTGCTCGCCGCGGCTCGTGACTACCTCCGCCCCACCTTTTTCGAAGGCTTCCCAGTCGAAGTCTTCCAATGGGGCAACGTTCTTGAAATCTGTCATTTCCTTGATGTTTTAATGATTAATTAGTTAGTTAGACTTTGTTTGTTAAGATGAAAGTTGAGCGCAAAGGTATGAAAAGCCCCCGAAACGGCAAAGCGTTCCGGGGGTTTCGTGGTTTCCGCGAAGGAATTAAGCAGAGATTGCGCTTAGTTGTAGCAGGCCTCGCCGTGTTCGTACACGTCAAGTCCCTCTTCCTCTATGCGCTTGTCGCAGCGCAGCCCGTGGGTGTGCTTGATGACATTGAACAGAATCAAGCCCAAGACAAAGGCGAACACGCCCACGGCCACCGAGCCCCGAGCCTCGATGCCCATACGCCCCAGCACTGTCGACGCGCCGCAGTCAACCCCGTCTATGCTTGGGTCGCAGAAGGCACCGCAAAGGATGGTGCCCACGATGCCGCCCACGCCATGCACGGAGATTGCGCCGACGGGGTCGTCGATCTTCAGCTTCTTGTCGATGAACGAGACGGACAGGCACATGATCACTGAAGTGATGATGCCGATGAGCGCCGAGGCCCCGATGCTCACCGTGTCGCAACCTGCCGTGATGCCCACGAGACCAGCCAGAATGCCGTTGCAAACCATCGAGAGAGACGGCTTGCCGTCAACCAGCCACGTGTAGACAAGTGCCGCCAGGCCGCCCGTAGCGGCCGCCATGTTCGTGGTGACGAAGACATGAGAGATGCTTACCGCATTGTCATAACCCGTGGCTGCCACCGTGGAGCAAGGGTTGAAGCCGAACCAGCCTATCCACAGGCAGAACACGCCGAGTGCGCAGAGGGCAAGGTTGTGTCCCGGAATGGCTCGGGATTCTCCGCTCTTCGAGTACTTGCCGATGCGCGGCCCGAGCACCATAGCTCCCGCCAACGCAAGCGCGCCACCGCAGAGATGCACCACCGTTGAGCCTGCGAAGTCGTGGAAGCCAATCGAGTCGAGCCAGCCGCCGCCCCAGCTCCAGTGGCCCTCAATCGGGTAGATGACGGCTGAGATCACTATGGAATAGACGAAATACATCGAGAACTTCGTGCGCTCGGCCATAGCGCCAGAGACGATGGTGGCCGCTGTGGCGCAGAACATCGTCTGGAAGATGAACGTGCACTCGGCGGGGATGTTCGAGTCGCTCCCTATGAAGCCGAACCCCTGCCAGCCGAAGAAATAATTGCCGGCACCGTACATGATCGAAAAACCTAATACCCAATAGATCACCGTGCCGCACATAAAGTCGCAGAAATTCTTCATTAGAATGTTGGCGGTGTTCTTGCTGCGCGTCATTCCAGCCTCGACAAGGGCGAAGCCCGCCTGCATCCAGAACACCAGCATCGCGCCGAGCAGAACCCACACCGTGTCAAGCCCGTTGACAAACTCTTTCGCCGTCTCCACTGCGGGAGCAACTGTATCAATAAGTATCATAACCTTTATGTTTCTTCTTGTTCAACACCGTCATTTCTTGTCTCTCAGCACTGTGTCGCCGTGCTCGCCCGTGCGTATGCTGCAAGTGTCTATCACCTCGCTGATGAAGATCCTGCCGTCGCCCACCTCGCCCGTGTGGGCCGTCTGCAGGATAGTGCGCACGGTGTTCTCCAGGCACACCTCGCGGCAGACGATGGTTATGGCTACCCGCTCGATAACATCTGTGGAGTATTGCACCCCGCGGTACACTCTTTCCTGCCGGCTCTGCCCGATGCCGTGCACGTCGTGGTACTCAAACCAGTCGATGTCGCCCGCAAGCAGGGCCTCCTTCACTTCCTCGAACTTCGTCTTCCTGACGATCGCTTCAATCTTTTTCATAGCTTTTCCTTAAATGTGTTATGTTGATATTCTCTAATCGTTAATGGATATGGCCACGCCGCAGAGGAAAAAGAGGTCGCGGCTGCTTGGATTGGCCACCAGCTGCCCGTAGATGGGAATGCTGATGTGCTTGAGATCGATGGGGTACTCGGCGCGCAGGGCCACTTGGTTAACGTGAAACCCATGCGAGTCGTCGGCAGCGTAGAAGCTCGTGCGGTAAGGCACTACGCCAAGCGTTGCGTCCCAGTCCAAGGGACCAAGCTTGAAGGGCGCGTCAATCTGCAGGTAACTGCTGTAGGCCCGCTTGCCTTTCTTGTTCACTCCGTCAGTCCCCGCGAAGTTCGTGGACCAGGCCACCGCCAAGAACCCGAAGTCGTAGGCCACCGTTCCCTCGAAGGTGTGGGCGTTCCCTGTTAGACCGCCATACTTGAAGAACGGGTAGCCGTTGTTGAACAGGTAGTAGTCCGTGATGCCCACGCTGAAGCCCTTGTACGCGTACCCCAGGTTGATGTCAAGCTCCTCGTCGCTCCCGTTGTACTGCGGGCTGAAGGCGAACGAGCCCCACGCACCGAGCGAGAGGCCGTTCCAGCTGACCTCGCCCGCGGGCTGTATGCTAACGCCCCCGTTCTTCTGCCCGCGCCACACGTAAGTGCTGACGAGATCCATCCCGACGCTTGCGTCGACTGACTTCTTTTTACCCGGCTCCTCGTCGTCGGCCGCATAGGCCCCCGAGCAAACCGCCACGACGGCCACGACGACCGCCAACCTTCTCATTGTCTCTTTCATACCTTGAAAAACTTAATGTTACACTATTGCTTTCTTTTGGCTCGGCAAACTTTCGTTTTGCTTTCCGTTTGCAAAGTTAGCTGTCATTATGAAAGCCGCAAAGAGTTTCAGCAAACAAAATGCAACCTTTTTGCCGAAATATGGTGAATTCTTGATATAGATTAAGAAATTCTCTGCTGAGATCTCGCTTCTTCTGTGCATACAACAAGAGAAAAGACTGCGCGGGCGTGAGGAAAAGACTGCGCGGGCGTGAAGCGCGCACTATATAATATAAGGTATGCCCCCGCCTTAGGCAAAAGTGAGAAAATATGCAGCCGAAGGCTGGGGACGTACGCCTTTTCTCGCTACATTTGCCTCGGGAGAGGCATCAAGCCGCCTAAGACCACATTTACTAACCCTAACAATAACACAACTATGACGAAGAAACTGTTAACTCTGTTCACGTTGCTGTCGCTCCTGACAGCGACAAAGGCCGCTGCCGACCCCGTGGAGCTCACCGAGAATATGGTGGTCTCGCAGATCGGCACGGCGGTCACCTCCATCAGCACGGACACGTGGTACCTGGTGTGGGGACAGCACACCAACGGCACAGGCTACATCTGGGACTACGGCTACAAGAACTCCAACGAGGGCCACGGCGAGCTGTACCAGTCGAACGGCGAGAGCGTGGTGTATGAAGACATGCCCGCCTCCGACGCAGCGCCTTACCTGATAAGGTTCGTCTCGACGACGGCGAGCGGTTACGACGACTACGACGTCTACTACATGCAGTTCGCCGAGGGCAACTACCTATGGCTGCCCAACGGCAACGAGACCGTGCTGAGCGTCGCCACGGTGGACGAGGCAACGTCGGTCTACGCCTACCACCAGGATGGCGCAAGCGACGACGAGTTCTCTTTCAACTCCACTGACCACAACTACCAGCTGAACAGGCAAGGGCCGGGCAACCACATCGTCACCTACACGACGGGGCAAGACTACCACGCCAACTCCCTGTGGAAGCTCCTGCCCGTAACCTTCGAGGAAGCCTCGGACTACGACATTGCTTACAACTCCTGCCTCTCGACCTACGCTGAGTACAGGGACTACCGCGACAGCTTCACCACCGGCACAAGCTACGGATGCTACGGCGAGGCTGAGGTGAAAGCCTTCCAAGACGCACTCGACGCAGTGGCGGCTCTCGACGAGTTAGCCCCCGACGACGACCCCGTCTCCCTGACCGTTGAAGAGCTTCAGGCCATGAGGCAAGCTATCATCGACACATACAACGCCGTACTCGCCTCGCTGATACCCATGGAGATGACGAGCATCGAGGACGGTTACTACTACTTCGACTGCGGACTGACGTTCTCTCAGACCGAGATCTACGTAAACCCTGAGACAACTGAGGAGATAACCGAGACCACCTACTACACGAAGGGCATGTACAGCGCGCTCGACGGCGAGGACATCTACGCCCTGTGGAAGACACACGTGGACAGCGTCCCGTTCCTCTGGAAGGTTACCTCGAAGGGCGGCAGCGAGTACGAGGTGGTCAATATGGCTACCGACGCAACGTTCAACACCGTCTCAACGAGCACCAACGTGACGATGACGACGGACATAGAGAACCTCATGGTGTTCGACTACGAAGGCATTAGCGAGGACGAGGCGCAGGACACGCTGGTCGCCATACGCCTCAGCACGCAGGACGCCGACGCTCAGTACTACCTGCACTGCGGCGGCCACGACAACGGGGCTGGCACGAGCGGCAACATCGTGGGCTGGGGACAGTACGCAGGGGCGAGCCACTGGATACTGCGCCGTGTGGACGACACCACAGCCGAGGCTATGATTGAGGAGTACGCACCGATAAAGGACGCGGAGCAGCGCTACCAGAACACCCTTGCTATGATAGAGGACGCTGAGGCGAAGATGGTGATAGCCACCGACGCGAGCGTAAGCTCCGACGGGCTTATCACCGACGCAAGCCAACTCAGCTCGCCCCACACCTGCCCCGTCGAGGGTCAGGGGGACGACATCGCAGCCCTGATAGACGGAGACACCTCCACCTTCTGGCAGTCGAACTGGCACTACGACGAAGCCCCTGAGGTTGGCTCGCAGTACTTCCAGGTGGAGCTCGCCGAGCAGGTTACGGCGGACATAGTGTTCACCTTCACACGCCGTGACAACTCAGGCAACAACATCACGCTCTGGGGCGTCTACGGCTCAACGAGCACAAGCGAGGACGTGACCAAGGACGACTGCACACTGCTCGCCGAGATAAGCACGCCCTACACCACGCTGGGCGAGACGCTCACCTCAGAGGCATTCTCAACGCAGGGCTTCACCGTGCTGCGCTTCTACATCGAGGGCACGTCCAGCGGCAGCTACTTCACACACCTCGCCGAGTTCCAGCTCTATACTACCTCGACGAACACCACAAGCCAGAGCGTGGCCATGGGCAGCGTCTACACTGACCTCGAGGCAGCCATCACGGCGGCCAAGGCTGAGGGCGAGGACATCACCGCCGACACTTACTCAAGCCTCAAGGCAGCATACGACGCATTCATAGCAGTGTTCGTAGACCCGACCGAGCTGCGCACAACCATCAGCAACGCCGAGGAGGCAGTGGCAAGCGTGGTGGTAGGCACTGACCCGGGCTACTGGAGCGCGGAGGACACCTCGCTAAGCAGCACCATAAGCAACGCCACCGCCTACGACGCTGCGGGCAAGTACACCCAGACCGAGAGCGACACGTACGTGACGCAGTTGAACGAGGGCGTTGAGAGCCTGATGGCTTCCGCAATAGGCATACAGGAGGGCAAGTGGTACCGCCTGCGCTACGCAACGGAGCAGGAGATGACCGAGCACGGCTGGACGCTCAGCAACGGGGCGGAAAGCGGAGCAAGCCCCGAGCTCTTCGGCAAGTACGCCTGCGCCTCGAACCTCAACCAGGAGGACGAGGACAGCTGGTACGTGGAGCCTCTCTCCCCGAGCGAGCTCGAGGACGCTTGCCTCGGGCAGCAAGTGCACTTCGCCTCCTCCGATGACATCGGCGACGACAGCGACGACGCGCTCTTCCGCTTCGTCGGCGTGGGCGACACCGCCTGCCTCGTGCAGAACAAGGCTACGGGGCTCTTCCTGAAGGCAGCCGGCACGTCGGGCGCAGTAACCCTCAGCATACAGCCCACGCTCTTCAGCGTCACGGCTCTCGGCTACGGGCAGAACCTCATCTCGGGACAGAGGCTCGACGGGGAGACACAGGCTAACCTGCACGCGCAGCTCAACAGCAACGTGCTCGTGACGTGGAGCGCAGACCAGGCAGGCACCAACAGCGGCCTCTACATCGAGGACGCTGGAGCTGTGGCCGACGACTACGACGGCTCAGCCTTCAACATGAGCCTGCAGGCGGGGATAATATACCCGATGTGCTGGCCAGTTGACGTAACAGCCGAAGAGGGCACGATATACGGCGAGCAGAGCGTTGACGACACAACGATAACGCTCGCCCCGATGGACGGCAACACCGCGCCCGCAGGCACGCCCTTCTTCTACATCTACGGAGAGACCAGCGACTACGACCCCGACGAGGTTGAGGACGTGCTGCCCTTCACCCACGGCATGGACGTGACGAAGGAAGCACTCACGAAGGGCAAGGCATGCGGCACGTACTACGGCGAGACCATCGCCCAGGGCAACGTCGTCGCAAGCCTCAACGAGCTGACAGTGAGCAAGAGCGGGGCAAGCGTTGACGAGAACAGCGCATACATCCAAGGCTCGTACGCCTCAGGCAGCGTGATAGTGATAGACTACAGCCAGGACACGTACGACAGCATCGAGGAGGCAGTGGCTGCCACTCGGCTCACAGGCAACATCTACACGCTCGACGGCAGGCTCCTTGGCAAGGGCGGCATCACCGAGGCCAAGAGGCTGGGCAAGGGCATCTACATCGTGGACGGAGTGAAGGTGATGGTGCGCTGAGCTAACACAGGCCGTGGCCCCTGCATAACACCCTCCGTCATGCCTCTATAAGAGGCGTTGGACAACCCCACCCGTGGGGTGGAACGGAACCCCACCCGTGGGGTTGCGCAGAACCCCACCCGTGGGGTTGTCTGATGCCTGTATAAGAGGGGCAACGAGACCTAAGGCTACACATGACAGACACTAAGTATAACCTTTTAATCGTGAACGTATGATAGAGTTTATTATCAGAAAGAAGGTCCTGAACATGGGTGACCGCACGGGCCAAACTGTCTACTTCGCAGTGCCTAAGACGGCAGACCGTCTGCCGAAGGAGTCGGTAGTGAATGATGTCGTGCAGCGTACATCACTGGCCGCTGGCGACCTTGCCAATGCCTTCGTCAGCCTGGCAGAGGCGGTGTGCAAAGGCCTTAAGATGGGACTGTGCGTGGAGCTTGGGGAGCTGGGCAGCCTGAGCGTTATAGTGCCTTCGAAGATGATGGACACGCCCGAGGAAGTGACGGTTGAGGGCGCATTGAAGAAGCCCAAGATAGTCTTCAACCCCACCAAGAAGATGCTCGAGGCTCTGGGCAAGATAGAGCTGAGGATAGACAGGGACTTCGCTTAGGGGTGCACCTGCGTGCCGACGGGCTCCCCCTGGAGCACCCGACGGAGGTTGCCGTACACGTCCATGTTGAAGACGTGGATGGGCAGGCGGTTCTCCTGGCAGAGCGCCGTGGCTGTCGCGTCCATCACCCTTAGGCCGCGGGCGAGCACCTCACGGTAGGTGATGTCGGTGAACATCGTGGCCTCGGGGTCTCGCTCGGGGTCGGCGGTGTAGACACCGTCCACGCGCGTGCCCTTCAGCATGACCTCCGCCTCAGTCTCGATGCCCCTTAGGGCAGCGGCCGTGTCTGTCGTGAAGAAGGGGTTGCCAGTGCCGCCGGCCATTATGACGACCTTGCCTTGCCCGAGAGCCTCCACGGCCTTCTGCTTGCTGAAGAGCTGCCCTATGGGCTCCATCCTTATCGCCGTGAGGAGGATGTTGGGCTGACCGAGGGCGTCGAGGGCTGAGCATAGGGCGAGCGAGTTGATGACCGTGGCGCACATGCCCATCTGGTCGCCCTTCACG
>JAJPZF010000057.1 GCA_021204545.1 Prevotellaceae bacterium | reverse complement strand
CTCCAGGTCGAAGTCGAGCTCGTCCTGCCGCGCCTCGTCCTTGTCGTCGTCAGGGAGCAGCGAGTAGTAGGCGCGGCGGGGCTTGTCGAGGGCCAGGCAAGCCCCTGAGGGGTTCGTTTGCCACAAAGGGCAACGGACACGGGCGATGGCACTAAGGCGGGCAAAAGCAGCGAGGGCGCGCGGCTCAGGGAAAAGCCGCGCGCCCTCGCTTTATCAGCAATCCGCCTAAGCTTTTACTTGACTATGTCCACCAGCTCCACCTCGAAGATGAGCATGCTGTAGGGCGGTATCTTGCCGCTCTCGCGCTCGCCGTATGCCAGCTCCTGCGGGATGTACAGCTCCCACTTGCTGCCGACGGGCATCATCGTCAGAGCCTCGCCCCAGCCCTTTATCACCTGGCTGCAGGTGAACGTCGACGGCTGGTTGCGCTTGTAGCTGCTGTCGAACTCGGTCCCGTCGAGCAGCGTGCCGCGGTAGTTCACCTTCACTTTCTGCTTCATCGTGGGCACGTCGCCACTTCCCTCAACGAGCACCTTGTACTGCAGTCCGCTCTCCGTTACGTGCACGCCCTCCTTCGTGGCGTTCTCCTTGAGGAACTGCTCTCCCGCCTCGCGGTTCGGCCCGTACTTTCCCTCCATCAGCTCGGCCCGGTAGCGTTCCATCTGCTGCTTCACGTAAGCCTGTGTGCTGTCCATGGGTATGGGCAGCAGGTCGTTCTCCCCGGATATGCCTGTGCGGAAGCCAGCCACGAAGAGCTCGCGGCTCAGCACATCCACGGTGTCGTTCACCTGCTTGGATATCTGCGGGAATATCTGTTTCTCCACCTGCGAGCGTATCTCTATGCCCGCCAGCCGGGCCTTCTCGCGCTTGTCGGCCTCGGTCATCGAGTCGGTGTCGAAGCCCCGCATGAAGTCCTCCATGTATGTGGTGTCCACTCCCATGCGCTGCACGAGGTAAGGCTTCAGCCCGTTGGTGTTAGCCTTGCCTGCGGCGTAGCTGAACGTGTCGATCTGAAGGGTGTCTATAGCCGCGACGGCGGGCGCCTTTGCCATTGTCTTGTCCTTCTTCTTGCCTGCGCTTGCCGTGAGGCAGAAGGCTGCGAGCAGGCAGGCGAGCATTACTTTGCTTTTCATCGTCCCGGAGCTTTAGTGTTATCTTATGATGCCCTTCAGCTCCATTGTGAAGATGAGGGTGGAGAAAGGTTTGATATCACCAGCCTCACGCTCTCCGTAGCCCTTGTCGGCGGAGATGTAGACAGTCCACTTGCTGCCCACGGGCATGTGGGTGAGAGCGTCCGTCCAGCCGGAGATGAGCTGGTTGCAGCGCACCTTCATCGACTCGCCCCGCTTGTACGAGCTGTCGAACACAGTGTCGTTGATGAGCTTGCCCTCGTAGTCCACCTCCACTTTGCAGGTGTCGCTCGGTATCTCGCCCGTGCCTTCGGTTATGATGCTGTAGTAGACGCCGTCAGAGAGCTGCCTGACGCCTTCCTGCTTGGCTATGTTCTCGAGGAATGCCTCGTTCTCCCTGCGCCAGTCGCCGTACTGCTTCTCCATCTGCTCACGCTTTATCTCGGTCATCTTCTGCTGCGCGAGATCCTGGGCCTCTTCGCGTGTCATCAGTCCGCCCTTCTCTGTCGTGCCGCTGATGAAGCCCGCGAGGAAGTTCTTCATGCTGATGGTCTGCGTGCTGTCCTCGCCGAAGAGCTCGTAGTTCACTCCCTTGACGAGCTGCTGGCTCACCTGCTGCCCTATCTGCAGACCTGCGTAGTAGGCAGTCTTTTTCTTGTCGTCGCCGGCGTTGGCCCCGTCGTTAAGTCCCTTGATGAACTCGTCCATGTATGTGGTGTCCACTCCCAGACGGTAGGTCAGGTAGCCTTTCAGTCCTGTGCTCTGTGCCATGCCGAGCGCATAGCTCAGCGTGTCGATGTCGCTCTTGAGGTTGGCTTTCGGTGTGCTGTTGCCACAACCAGCCATGGCTGCCGCCAGGATGGCTGCAAATACGATACTGAGTTTCTTCATGTTCTCTGTCTATTATAGTACTTTGATTAGTTCAACGTCGAAGACGAGCGTAGAGTATGGCGGTATCTGGCTGCCTGCCCCCCTCTCGCCGTAGCCCAGAAGGTAGGGGATGAAGAAGCGGAACTTAGCCCCTTCCCTCATGAGCTGAACGCCCTCCGTCCAGCCTGTTATCACCTGGTCAAGCCCGAAGTCTGCCGGCTCGCCCCTTTTGTACGAGCTGTCGAACACGGTGCCGTCGATGAGCCTTCCCTCGTAGTGGCAGCGCACCTTGTCCGTGGCCCTGGGGCTTCTGCCCGTGCCCTCTGTCAGTATCTCGTACTGCAGGCCGCTCTTCGTGCAGGTCACCCCGGGGCGCTTCTTGTTCTCCTCGAGGAAGACAGCCCCCTGTGCAATAGTGTCCTTGGCTGTCTCGCGCCCCTTCGTGGTGAAGTATTCGTTAAGCATCTGCTGTGCCTCCCTTGCTCCCATCTGGGTTTGGCGGCCGTTCATCACGTCGCTCACACTCGCTGTGAAGTCTTCCAGGCTGAAGCCCTCAATGTTCATGCTCCTGAGCTGCTGGCCTATGCCGAGCCCCAAGGCGTAGCTTATTTTGTGCATCCGTGAAGTTACGCTGTTTGTTTACGGAGTGCAAAGTTAGCCTTTTCCGCTCAACGTGCAAGGGAATGGCGGCCGCCTAAGTATAAATAATGTTATTGCCCGAGCCAGAAGCTGAGCGTCTTGCCCGTGCGCGGGTGCCTGAAGCTGAGGAAGTCGGCGAGCAGGTGGAGGCCCTGGGCGGGCGTGCCGTAGAGGTTGTCGCCCACTATCGGGTTGTTCAGCCCGTCGGGGTGGGCGCAATGCAGCCTGAGCTGGTGCGTCCTGCCTGTCTTGGGGAAAAGATATACTGTGCGGCCGCCCGCGGACACGTATCTCGTGACGGCGCGCCTGCCGTGTCCCTGGCTCACACACTGACGAGGCCTGTCGCCAGGATTAGCAGAAATTGGCAGGGAGATAACGCCACTTGCCCCCGCGTCCATAGGCTTCTCGAGGAGCGCCACGTAGCGTTTCACAACGCTGTGCCTTAGGAACTGCTCTTGCAGGTTGTGGTAAGCCTCCTCTCTGAGGGCAAGCACCATCAGCCCGCCCGTGGCCATGTCGAGGCGGTGCACCGTGAGAGGACCGCTGCTCTCGGGGAAAAGCCTCGCCACCTCGCTCTGGACCGAGGGCAGCCCATCCTTGCCTGGCACGGAGAGCATGCCGGCGGGCTTCTCCACCACGGCTATGTCCTCGTCGCTGTACAGCACACGCAGCCGCGCCACCAGCTTGTCATACTCCCTCGTCAACGGGTTCTCGTCCACCTCCAGCCCTTGCAGCATCCACGAGAGTATGGGCTTGCACTTGCTTTGGCAGGCGGGGTAGAACTGCCCCTCCCGCCTTATCTCGTCGCTTGGCGAGGCTCCCATCCAGAACTCAGCCATGCAGAGCGGGCGCAAGCCGTGCCTATAGGCGTACTGAAGCAGCTTCGGGGCGCAGCACTCCCCCGCCCCGCTTGGAGGCGTGACGCCTGCGAACACTTCCTTCAGGCTACGGCTCTCGCCCCTCGCGTTGAGGAAGACGAACTGCCCGAACAGCCACTCTTGCAGCTCCTGGCTCCGCCGCGTCCTCTCCTCCCTCAGGGGCTGCGTCTGAGCCTCCTTCTGCCTTATCTCATCCTCCTTTGCGGCTATCCTTTGCCGCCACTTCACCTTCGCCCTGTGTATCTCGCCGTTGAGGAATTGGCTTGTACGTTCGTTGTACGTTCGTTCTACGTTCGTTTTACGCTCTTTAGCCGCAGCCACTTCTCTCTCCCCTTGCAGCCTCATCGCAGCCAGTTCGCCCCTTAGCCGCTCGAGGGAAGGGCGAAGCTCGCTCTCCCTCCTCTCGATCTCCCGGTTGATAAGGCTAACGCTGCGCTCCTCCTGCTGGAAATGCCCGAAGGGGTCGTGAAGGTCGAACACCGGCGGCACGAAGAAAGGAAGCTCCCCCTTCCCGCACAGTGTGCCGGAGAAGGCAGCCAAGTACCCGCCTTCCACCACCAACACCCCAAGCATCTTCCCTTCCCCTATCTCACGCATCCAGTCGCTGTGCCTAAGGATCTCGCCCTTAAGCCGCTCGGCAGCCCTCACGCACAAGGGGTGCGGACTATAGCAGAACGGAAAGGTAAAGCGCGGAGGCCGCTCCTCTTCCGCAAAGGGAAGGGGGTGCAGCCGCCCTTCCTCCTCACTGCCTAAGGTGCACATCCCTCTGCGGGAAGGGTATCTCAATATCGTTCCGTCTCAGTGTCTCGTAGATTGCCTCCTTCACCCTCGCCGTGAAGCCTATCTTGTCCTCTACGAGCATCCACACGCAAGCCACAAGGTCGACACTGCTGTCGCCGAACTCCGAGAAGGCTACAGCGGGCGGCACTCCCGCCTGAGCCAGCAGGCGGCCGTTCCTGTTCTTCTCCTGGCACATAGGCGTGAGGGCGTCCACCACAAGCTTCCTCACCAGCTCCACGTCAGTGCCGTAGGCCACGCCGAAGGGTATCTTCGTGAGCTCGTACTGGTGGTTGCGGGTGCGGTTCTTGAAGTTCTTGCTGAAGAGGGCGCTGTTAAGGAAGGCTATCACGCAGCCGTCGGCCGTGAGTATCTGCGTGCTTTGGTAGGTGATGCTGTCCACCCTGCCCGACACGCCGTCGCACTCGATGTAGTCGCCCACACGCAGCCTGCCCGTCATCAGCGACACGCCGTAGAAGAAGTTCTCCAAGATGCTCTGCATGGCGAAGCCGAGACCCGTTGCCAAGCCCGCGCCCACGATGCTTATGCCGCTTCGGGGAACGTTAAGGGTGACCATCGCGTCTATCAGGTACAAGCCCCAGCAGAGGATGGAGATGACGTTGTTGCTCATTGTCGTTGTGAGCGGCTCGCCCGGCTTGAGCCTCTTGCGCTTAAGGCTTCGGTAGATATTGTGCGCGGCATAGTTCACGTACCTGAAGACGAACCAGAGGGCTACGACGAGCGTGAGCTTGCCCAAGGACACCTGTATCAAGCCCTCCTGGTTGATGAAGTCCATCATAAAGATGCGCAGGAACATGTCCCTCATCTCGAACACGCCGCCCGCAAGCCACACGCTAAGCGGCACAGAGCCTACGGCGCACACCGGCACGAGGGCGCGGTTGACGAAGTCGTAGAGCCACGTCTTGCCGAAGTGCCTGCCCTGCCTCATCTCGGCGGCGAGGCTCTGCGCCTGCTTCTCTATGCTCTTGCCCTTGGCGGCGGCCTCCTTGAGGTCGGGGCGGATGCGGAAGACTATGAAGCGGCGCTCGTACATATTCATCAGGTCGTAGACGCAGGTCACGGTCATTATTGCCGCCAGCTGGAACGTCCACCATATCATCACCTGCAGGGCGAGCAGCGTGTAGCCCGCCCAAGCCACGACGCACGTGATGGCCATCACCCAGGTGCAGATGTTGGCGTAAGCCTTGTCCAAGGCGGGCAGCCCCTTGCCGTGGCGGCTGTTGCACGCCACCTGCCAGACGGTGAACACCAGCAGTATGGCGGGATAGACGAAGTTGGCTATCACCGTCGGGATGAGCACTATGCGGAAGAGTATCACCACGAAGGCCATCAGCAAGAGGGGCGTGTAGACGAGGGCGGCGTGGCGCATCTGCTCCGCCTTGAGCCTTATATACAAGGAAAGGAAGATAGCCTCCATCAGCCAGGCCATGTTGATGACAAGCTCCGTGCCCATCTGGATGAAGTCGCGGTCCACCTGCGAGCGGACGAGCATAACCATCAGCGCGAACAGTGCTATGCCCACCACGTTGTTCAGCATCGGCCGCTTACGCTTGAAGTCGCCCCCACGCCACCTCTTGGGCAAGAGCCACCGCAGGATGACATAGCTGACGCCCAAGGCTATGGCGAAGTACACTATAAGGAAGACGCTGATGAACAGCACGGACGCGCCCCTCCACTCCGAGTAGGCGTAGTCCTTCCCCTCTATGGGCTGGTACTTGCTCTTCACTGTGTCCTTTATGCGGCTTACGTACGTCGGCATGTTGGCAAGCACGGAGAAGTAGTTCGTGTCGCCGTCGCGGAAGATGTTGTCCTGCAAGACCTTGTAGCGCGACTGGGCGAAGCGGTTGAGCTTCCTCACCTTCTCCTGCACGCTCTCGTAGTACACCCTCTCCTCCTCCAGCTGCGTGAGGAACTTCTCGAGGCAGTTGCGCATCGCCTCGGCGTAGCGCACGCAGGCCTCACGGTCCTTCAGCTCCTGCCCCGAGAGAAACACTGGGGCTCCGTCGTCGTCGGAGGAGGGAGGCTCGGCAGGCGCGAGAGCCATCGTGTCGCCCTCTGCCGAGAGCTTGGCCATCTCGTGGTGAAGGGAGTCGAGCGTCGCCATCCTGAGGCTGTCCCCGACGGTACGCAGGCCCTGGGTCGTGTCCTCCATCATCGGGGGTATTCCCCTAAGTGTGACTACCAGGTTGTCGTACCTCTCTATCTCCCTCTCCATCCTCTCGATTGCCTGCTTGTACTGCTCGGAGTGCCCCTGCTGCTGCTGAAGCTCGCGGTAGAGCGAGGTTGCCTGCTGGCAGGCGTAAGCCATGTCGAAGATGTTGTCCACGCTCTGCGAGTATAGCATCAAGCCTATCTGCTCGCACTGCGTCATATACCCCGCCAGCAGCTCCCGCTGCTCCTCTCCCTGCTGCTCGTACGTGTCCATCGTCTGCTGCTGCTGCTCGTATTCCGCCTCCAGCTCCGCGCGCAAGACGCCGAGTGTGCGCGGGAGGTCCTTCTCCTTCAGCACGGCCCTTGCCCCCACTGCGGTGAGCAGCGCGAGCGAGAGTATGGTGAGTGTCCTTTTCATTAGCCTTGGGTTTAGGTCATGGTGTCACGCCGCGAAGATAGTGAATATGCGCAAGAGCTGTGCCGCCCGCGGCTCTTTTGTGCCGAAGGGGTTATATGGAGACCGTGGAGGCCCCGACGGAGTCTCCCAAGAGGCCCCGACGGAGTCTCCCAAGAGGCCCCGACGGAGTCTCCCAGGAGAGTCCAATGAAGCCTCCCGGGAGGGCTCGGTGAAGCCTCCGCGACAAACAACGAATAAAGGCTTCCCGGACTTCTATATCCGGAAAGCCTTTACTTACGGCTGCGTCACGTCGCCCCCTACTCTCTGACCGTGTAGCGAGGATACCTGAGAGCCGGCACGCCGAGCGACATCAGGGCGTAGGGGCGATGCCCACGCGGCAGTGAGAGGAGCTGGGAGACACGACGCTTCCGCATAAGCCTCAAGGCGGTCTGCACCAGCCCCATGTATATCTGCGACACTCCGTGCGCCTCTGCCATCAGCGAGGCGTTCTGGTAGGCGAGGTTGCAGTCCTGCCAGCCGAAGTCGTAGCCCTTGGGGGCGCTGAACACGAGCAGTGCCGTCCCCTCGCAGAGGCAGGGGCGCTTGCCCGCCTCCCAGAGGAGGCGGAAGCGCTCCAAGCCCGGCGCCTCTGCGTAGAGGTTGGGGAGCAACGCGCGGGTGAGCGGCTTGAGGGGCGCGCTCGTCAGCACGTTCTTCATCGAGAGGAAGAGCCTCATCACCGCGTCCTCGATGGCTTGCAGGCTATCGGGCGAGGAGATGACGGTCACGGCCACCCTCCTCGAGTTCTCCGCCGTTGGGGCGTACCTCGCGGCCTCGAGGATGTCCTTAAGCGCCTCCTCGGGGACGGGGCGGCTGGTGATGGTGCGGTTGGAGCGACGGCTCCGCATAAGCTCCATCAGCTGCCCGGGCCTTGGCAGCAGCTCCGCCCTTATCTCCCTAACAGTTCCCTCGGGGAAGCTCTCGTGCCTGACGCAGCCTGCCGGGCACACGTCCACGCAATGCCCGCAGGAGATGCAGCCCTCGGGCGCGACCGCCCTTGGCGCTTGCCCGCCCTCAGCCTCGTACACTCCGCTGGGGCACACCCTCAGGCAGCGCAGGCACTTTAGGCAGGCCGCCTCGTCTATCGTTATCTTCATACCGTGTGTTCTTAGTGATTGCGCCTCGAGGTGAACGAAGCTCTCTTGTAAAGCCAGTAGGCAAGCCACCAGCAAGCCACCGCCACGGCGACAGGGACGACACGGCAGGCGACGGCGGCTCGCCTCGCCACGCTCTCGCCGTCCCACACCATGTCCATGCTGCTCAGGGCGGTGAGGGACAACACCATCACAATGACGAGGCAGAGGAAGCACACTCCAAGGTCCGCCAAGAGGGTGTACACCACGTTCTGCCTGTACTTGCAGGCGTTGCCCAGGGCGAAGGAGCTGAGGAAGCAGAGACCCAGCAGCAGCCCTGGCCAGCCGAGCAAGCCCTCGAGGGGCGGCTCTCCCTCCGCCACGCTGAGCCTCCTGAGCGAGAGGACGAACTCCCCGTCACGCCCCAAGCCCAGCACAGCCGAGCCGGCGAGCCAATGCGCGAGGTCAAGCACTATCCAGCTGGCTACTGCTATGACAAGGCTGCCTGAGAGGGGCAGCAGGGCGTGCCAGAGGAACTTCTCGGCGTTCGTGGCGGGCAGCGTCAGCTCCATGATGCGCCCCCGCCTCGTGGAGAGGTTGTGCAGCATCCAGCCGTAGAGCCACGGCAGAAGAAGGAGGTAGTTCTGTATGGTCTGCCTCGCAGCCTCGGCGGTGAGGCAGTAGCCGTAGTCGGGGGCTGCCTCTCTTGGCACGGTGAGCATCTGGAAGACGGAGCTGAGCGTGGGCAGGGCAAGCACGACGAAGATGATGAGCGAGGAGCGGAGGTAGAAGCGGGCGTTAAGGCAGATGTCCCACCTCGCCACGCTGATGAGGCGGCTAAGGCTGAGTTCTTTCATGGGTCAACGTATGTGGTGACTGGTTAGCGTGTCTATGAAGAGCCGCTCCAAGTCTTGGGGGCGGCTCTCGTCGTCGTAAGCCTCGTCGAGCAGCACGGCGTTGCGGTCTATTATCACCACGTGGGAGAGCAACGGAGCCACGTCGTGCACCTGGTGGGTGCTTACTATGACGGTTCTCCCTGGCTCAAGGCAAGCCTTCACCGCCTCTCGCAGCTGGCTCTTGGCGAGGATGTCAAGCCCGTTCGTCGGCTCGTCCAAGAGAAGCACCCTCGTATTGGCGGCGAGGGCAAGGCTAATGAGCACCTTCTTCTTCTGCCCCATCGAGAGGCTGCCCATGTGAAGGTCGACGGACAAGCCGAAGTCGGCAAGGCAGCGGGAGAGCGTCTCCTCGCTGAAGCGCGGGTAGAACGCCTTGAGCGAGCGGGCGTAGCTGCGCAGACCGATGTCGGGCAAGCCGTACTCCTCAGGCACAAGGAAGAAGTCCTTTAACACCTCGGGGCGTCGCTCCCAAGTGAGCGCACCCTCATAGCGCACCTCGCCTCTCTGCGGACGGAGCAGCCCCATCATAAGGTAGAGCAGCGTGCTCTTGCCCGTGCCGTTCCTGCCCAGCAGCCCGTACACGCCCCCGCCCTCAAGGCTGAGGGAGAAGCCTTCAAGCACCCTCGCCCCCGGGCGGTAGGAGAACGTGACGTCGGTAATGTCAATCATAGTGTCGTGGCGGCTTAAGCGTCGCAAAGGTAGTTTATTACGTCTTAATTCCCTAACTTTGCCCCGCTAACTCTTAATACTTAATGCTATGAACATTGCTGTTATAGGCGCCGGGAACATGGGAGGCGCACTCATCCGCGGCTGGGCCAAGAGCGGTAAGATAGAGAGCATACGTGTGGCCGACAAGAGCCAGCAGGTGCTTTCCGCGCTTAAGGCGAAGCATCCCCAGCTCAGTGTGACAACGGACAACAAGGAGGCCGCGCGGGGGGCGGACATCGTCGTCCTCGCCGTCAAGCCGTGGCTTATGCCCCTGGTGCTGGAGGAGATAAGGGGGAGCGTCGACCCCAAGAAGCAGGTCATCGTGAGCGACGCCGCCAACTTCACCACCGACAAGCTCGCCCAAAGCCTTCGCTCCGCGGGGGAGTACGTCTACGTCATCCCTAACATAGCGGCGGAGTTCGGGGCAAGCATGAGCTTCATCGCCCCTGGGGTGCAGACCTCAAGCGAGAGCCTTGAGACAGTGGAGCGGCTCTACAAGCTTGTGGGAGACACGCTCGTCGTGACGGAGAACCTCGTCGCCCCCGGCATGATGATGGCAAGCTGCGGCATCGCCTACGTGATGCGCTACATAAGGGCGCAGATGGAGGGCGGCTGCGAGATGGGCTTCTACCCAGAGCAGGCCAAGCAGATAGCCCTCCAGACAATGCAGGGGGCGGTAAGCCTCCTCCGTGAGACGGGGCTTCACCCCGAGGCTGCCATAGACAAGGTGACAACACCGGGCGGCGTCACCATCAAGGGATTGAACGAGCTCGACCACTCGGGCTTCAACAGCGCAGTGATACGCTCCCTGAAGGCAGGACTTAAGTAATAAGCAGGACTAAACATACCTTATATTTATATGCAACATAACTTATTCTCACCGCAAACCTACACCGAACGCCGCGCCCGACTCAAGAAGACAATGAGCAAGGGACTGCTCGTCTTCCTCGGCAACGGGGAAAGCCCGATGAACTACGAGGACAACGTATACGCCTTCCGCCAAGACAGCACGATGCTCTACTTCTTCGGCTCTGACTACGCGGGGGTGAACGCCCTCATCGACGTTGACAACGACCGCGACATCGTCTTCGCCGACGACCTTACCATCGACGACATAGTGTGGACGGGCGTACTGCCCTCCGTTGCCGAGCGCAGCTCGTGGGCAGGCGTAACGGAGACGCACCCCAGCAAGGACTTCTTCTCCTACGTGGCTAACGCCCAGAGGCAAGGGCAGCAGGTGCACTTCCTCCCGCCCTACCGTGCCGAGCATCGTCTCCTCCTCGAGGAGCTTCTCGGCATCCCCCCAAGGGAGCAGGCAGAGAGAGCGAGCGTACAGCTTATCCAAGCCATCGTGGACATGCGCAACCACAAGACGGAGGAGGAGATAGAGCAGATAGAGACAGCCGTGGACCGCAGCGTCGATATGCACGTGGCGGCTATGCGCTGCACTCGCCCGGGCATACTCGAGAGCGAGGTCGTCGCTGAGGTGACACGTGTCGCCCTCGAGGGCGGTCAGGAGATGTCCTTCCCACTCATTGCCACCATCAACGGGCAGACGCTGCACAACGTTGACCGCTCCCACACCCTCCAGGAAGGGCAGATGATGCTCGTGGACGCAGGAGCGGAGAGCCCCCTGCACTACGCCGGCGACCTCTCGTCCATCATCCCCGTGGGAGAGCATTTCACCCCAAGGCAGAAGCTCATCTTCGATGTGCTATACACCGCCCACCGCACCGCCACCTCGGCACTGCGCCCGGGCATTAACTTCCGCGACGTGCACCTGCTCACCGTCGCCAAGATATGCGAGGGACTGAAAGGACTGGGCATGGTTAAGGGAGACCCCGACGAGCTCGCACGCTCGGGAGCATACGCCATCTTCATGCCTTGCGGTCTGGGACACATGATGGGCTTGGACGTGCACGACATGGAGAACCTCGGAGAAAAATACGTGGGCTACGGAGGCAAAGAGAAGAGCGCACAGTTCGGCTTCAAGAGCCTGCGCCTCGCGCGCCCACTGGAGCCGGGCTTCACCTTCACCATCGAGCCGGGCATCTACTTCATACCTGACCTCATCGACCTCTGGCAGTCGGAGGGGCGATACACAGACCTGCTCAACTACGAGGAGATTAACAAGTGGCGCGACTTCACGGGCATGCGCAACGAGGAGAACTGGCTTGTCACCCCGACGGGCGCGCGCCGTCTCGGCCACAAGGTGAAGCCTATGACCATAGAGGAGATAGAGAGTGCGAAGGTGACAGGCTTGCCTGCCAACGCCTGAGCCTCACTGACAGACAGGACATCGAAGCCCCGCTTGAAAGAGTATCAAGGAACTTAATCTGATAGCAGCATCAATATGGAAGTAGCGGCAACAAAGCCAGGGCTGTTCGGTCAAAAGCACTCAAGCCGAGACTATACGAAGTCCAGCTATTGGGGGAAGAACCAATTCAACAGCTCTTTCCCAGCATCATTGGTTGCGTATATGTCTTCTAAGGGCATTCCCCTTGTCTATCTGCATACAGACAAGAAGAATAAGCTAACACACTCCCACATCACGGCAGAAAAGGTTTTCGGCATCGACCCCTTGTCCGATAAAGCATACTACAACTTCGAGGCTGGTTTCCCTCCATACGAACAATATTATAAGGGCGACAGGGAGAAGACAGACTTGGTGATGATGGACAGGGAGACAGGGAAACCTCTGTGCGGGCTTGAGGTGAAGCTGACAGCTCTCCCAGACAACAGTACCAAGTCTGAACCAGAGGAACGGTACGGCTGCGAGATTGTTGTGCGCCCACCTACCGTTTGCTTCCTTGCTTGTAGTATCTGCAGGAACTACGACACTCCCAAGGGGCGTAACCGTCTGCACTCACTGCTGATGGGCGTTCCGCAGATAAACCATTGGGAAGAAGCAGAGGAGGTGGCTCAACATTATGGCAAGATAGAGGAGGCTGTGCTTGCCGTTTCCGCAGACGTGCGCGCTAAGCAGGTTCCGTTGATAATGCAACCTGTGTGGAAGACACTAGAGGGCAAGCGCCTGGCTGACGATTGCCTTGACGTGTTTGTATGGTCGAACCTCGCCACGATACAGATGTGTGTCAGAGGACAGGGGAACGAAGGTGTGATTAGCCGCTTCCAAAGGACTATCGTGTGGATATACAAGATGCTGTTCGACTTCTCGGTGTATGGTGACTTCGACTATGTGAGAATCATCAAGAACCATTCCTACGGCAACGCTAACGACAAGGCTTTCGCATTATCCGGCAAACGCACCTTCCCGTTGCTATCCTGCCCTGAGCTTATGCATCCGAGAATAGGCA